>NZ_SJWW01000007.1:0-97010 GCF_004352745.1 Streptococcus sp. KCJ4932
GACAATTAGTCACGCCGTAAATTTAATAAAAACGAATTTCCTATTTAAGAGGTTTTCCCCACTTTTTAAAAACTTGTTAGGCAAGTACGAATGAAGATAAAGTCCCTAACATTTATTGGAAATTCAATAAAGAGAAAGGTTTTTTCATGAAAATTGGTATTGATAAAATAGGATTTGCAACAGCGCAATACGTGCTGAATATGGACGACTTGGCCGAGAGCCGCAATGTTGATCCAGATAAATACAGCAAAGGTCTCCTATTAAATAATCTAAGTATCACGCCAGTCAATGACGATATTGTGACACTTGGTGCTTCTGCAGCAGAAAGTATTCTAAGCGAGGAAGATAAAAATACTATTGATATGATTATTGTGGCAACAGAATCATCTGTTGACCAAAGTAAAGCTGCTTCTACTTATATTCACAGTCTCTTGGGCATCCAACCTTTTGCTCGTAGCATTGAAATGAAAGAAGCTTGTTATGGTGCAACAGCAGCGCTTGATTATGCTCGTTTGCACGTTCAAAAACACCCAAAATCAAAAGTTTTAGTTATCGCTTCAGACGTTGCTCGCTATGGTGTTAACACCCCTGGTGAACCTACTCAAGGTGCTGGTAGTGTTGCTATGTTGATTTCAAAAGACCCACGAATCTTGCTCCTTAATGACAACTCAGTTGCTCAAACGCGCGATATTATGGATTTCTGGCGTCCAAACTATTCTACTACCCCTTACGTTAACGGTATTTACTCTACAAAACAATACCTTGACATGTTGAAAACAACTTGGGCAGAATTCCAAAAACGCTTCAACACTTCTCTTGCAGATTTCTCAGCCTTCTGCTTCCACCTTCCATTTCCTAAGTTAGCCCTTAAAGGCTTTAACAAAGTGATGGATAAGAATCTACCAGAAGACTTTAAAGAAAAACTCAAGGAAAACTTTGAAAGCACTATTCTCTACAGTAAAGAAGTTGGAAATATCTACACTGGTTCACTATACTTAGGTCTTCTTTCACTTCTTGAGAATTCTAAAAATCTTGTAGCTGGAGACCAAATTGCCCTCTTCAGCTATGGTAGCGGTGCTGTCGCAGAAATCTTCTCAGCAACTTTGGTTGATGGTTTTAAAGACATGCTACAAACTAACCGTTTAGAAACGCTTAAAAACCGCATTCGTCTTTCTGTTAAAGACTACGAAAAATTATTCTTTGAGGAAGCTGCTATCGATTCAGAAGGAAACGCCAATATTCCTGAATACAAAACAGGTGCATTTGCTCTCAAAGAAATTCATGAACATCAAAGAATCTATGGTAAAGTAAATGACAAATAAAGTGACTTGGGGAGGATTCTCCAAAAAAACGTTGGCTGAACGCCTTGAACATCTGGAAAAAAATGAACTCATTAGCGCGGAACGCTTAGAAAGCTTAAAAAACAATGAGCTTCTCTCACTAGAAACTGCTAATCAAATGGCCGAAAATGTCTTAGGAACTTTTTCACTTCCATTTTCACTAGCGCCAGATTTTCAAATCGATGATAAAACTTTCAATGTTCCAATGGTAACCGAAGAACCTTCTGTGGTTGCTGCTGCAAGCTTTGCAGCTAAAATCATCAAACGTTCTGGAGGTTTCAAAACTCAAGTTCACTCTCGTAAAATGATTGGGCAAGTTGCCCTTTACGACGTTCCAAATAAAAGTGCTGCTAAAAAAGCCATTGTTGAACACACAGAACAATTAATTAACCTAGCAAATGATGCGCACCCTTCTATCGTTAAACGTGGAGGTGGTGCACGCGAATTGAGCATCGATGAAAAAGATGACTTTTTGATTGTTTACCTAACGGTTGATACTCAAGAAGCTATGGGCGCTAACATGGTTAATACTATGATGGAAGCTTTGGTGCCAAGCTTAGAAGAGTTATCAGGCGGTAAAAGTTTGATGGCTATTTTGTCAAACTATGCAACAGAATCTCTTGTTACCGCTGACTGTCAAGTTGACCTTCGATACCTCAGCCGTAACAAAGAGGAAGCTCAAGAGTTAGCTAGAAAATTCCACTTAGCTAGCAAATTAGCCCAAGAGGATGTTTACCGTGCAAGCACGCACAACAAAGGTATTTTCAACGGTATTGATGCAGTCGTTATGGCAACTGGAAATGACTGGCGTGCTATCGAAGCTGGTGCTAACACTTACGCTTGTAAAGATGGCCAATACCGCGGTTTAGCAACTTGGACCTTTGACGAAGAAGCGCAAGTTCTCCGTGGCCAATTAACCCTTCCAATGCCAATCGCAACACGTGGTGGCTCAATCGGACTTAATCCAACAGTTAAAATTGCGCACGACCTTCTTGGTCACCCAGACGCTCGTCAATTAGCACGTATCATCGTTTCTGTTGGTTTAGCCCAAAACTTTGCTGCCATTAAAGCTTTGACTTCAACTGGCATTCAAGCTGGTCACATGAAATTACAAGCTAAATCACTTGCACTCCTTGCTGGTGCCAAAGATAAAGAAGTCTCTGAAGTGGTTAAAGCTTTACTAGAAGCTCCACATATGAATTTGGAAACTGCGCAGCACATCTTACTAAACTTGCGAAATTAAACAAAATAATTTAATAAGTGAGTCGTGTCTAATGGGCATGGCTCATTTTCTATTTTCAGGCTCATGAAAAAACTGTCCACTGGACCTAACTCGCTTTCTTATTTTTAGGCTCGTGAAAAAACTGTCCACTGAGCTTAACTCGCTTTTCAATTTCTAGGCTCGTGAAAAACCTATCCAGTGGATAGGTTTTTTCTTGACTTTAATTTTCGATAATTATATAATCTAGTTATTAATACTAGATAAAGAGGTAAATATAACTTTATGAAACCAAATTATCCAAAATGGTCTGAATTACCAGAGATTGATTTGTACTTAGATCAAGTACTTCTTTACGTTAATCAAGTTGGAAAAGCCAATCAACAGGATGAAAAAGGCTTAACAGCTTCTATGATAAATAATTATGTCAAACATGGTCACTTAGAAAAACCTGTTAAAAAGAAATACAATCGTAAGCAAGTGGCTAGATTGATTGTTATTACAGCATTGAAAAATGTTTTTTCTATCCAAGAAATCAGCCAAACTTTGGCACTCTTGACCGCTGAAGACCAGTCACAAAAACGCTACGATGATTTTGTTGCTTGTATGAATGGTGAAAAAATTGATGATTTACCACCTGTGGTTGTCTCAGCTTGCCAAACGTTAAAATTGTATTTTCAAACCCATGAATTGGTTCACAAATTAGAAGGAGATTCCCATGAAAGCTAGCATGACTTTAAAACTTAGTAAACGTCTTTCTTTTGGTGAAGAGGTTGCAAATAGTGTCACTCACGCTGTCGGTGCTGTTGCAATGCTGGTGCTCTTGCCAATTACAGCTATTTACAGTTATCACCACTATGGCATGCAGGCTGCTGTTGGGATGTCAATTTTTGACATTAGCTTGTTTTTGATGTTCATGTCATCAACAATCTACCATTCAATGCAATATGACTCACCACAAAAATTTGTTCTACGTATTATTGACCATAGCATGATTTATATTGCTATTGCTGGTTCTTACACGCCAGTTGCTCTTTCACTTGTTGGTGGCTGGTTAGGTTACTTAATCATTGTCTTGCAATGGGGAGCAACCATTTTTGGTATTCTTTACAAGATTTTTGCTAAAAAAATCAATGATAAATTCTCACTATTTCTTTATTTGCTAATGGGATGGTTGGTTGTCTTTATCATTCCAAGTATTATTAGTAAAACTGGGGTGGTCTTTTGGAGTTTGATGCTGGCTGGTGGTTTAGCTTACACAATTGGTGCGATTTTCTACGCTAGAAAACGTCCTTATGACCACATGATTTGGCATTTGTTCATCCTGCTTGCATCTATCTTACAATACATCGCAATCGTGTATTTCATGTTGTAATAAAAAAAGCACTGATTAAAATCAGTGTTTTTTTGTTGCTTCTTGTAATTTTCCATATAAAAGGTAATCGACATCTTTTAAATCTTCGATGGTTTTGCAATTAAGAGCGCACATGATAAGACGCAAATCATCTTTCCACCCGTTAATGATATCGATAACTTTGTTAACTGGGTATTTTTCAACCAATTCTAAGACCGTTCGTGAAAGGCCAACTGCTTTAGCACCAAGTACCAAACATTTGACCATATCAAGCGGATGACGAACACCGCCTGAAGCTAAGATTTCCACTTTATCAACCATTGATTGGGCATTCAAAAGACTTTGCACGGTTGTTTGGCCCCAATCATTTAGATAAGAGCGATTATCACCACGTTGATTTTCAATGTAGGCAAAACTTGTTCCACCACGGCCTGAAATATCAAAGGTTTTAATACCTAAGTCATAAGCCGTCTCAATGGTTTTTAAATCCATACCAAATCCGACTTCTTTTAAAATAACAGGAACTGGCATTTTTGTCGCATAATCAGCCAAATGCTTTTTCCAAGAACGAAATTCACGCTCACCTTCAGGCATCAAAAGCTCCTGCATCAAATTCACGTGAACTTGCAAGAAAATGGGTTGCATTTTCTCAATGGTTTTAAGGCCAAGTTCATATGGTTTGTCAATACCAATATTAGTTGCAAGAAGCAAATCTGGGTAATCTGCTTTACTTGGATAAGAATCATCACCTGGATTTTTCAGCGCAGCACTATATGACCCAGTTACCATGACTAAACCAGTCGCTTGTGCTACTTGAGCAAGCTTACGATTGACGGCTTTTGCTTTTTCTGAGCCACCTGTCATAGCATTGATGTAAAACGGAAAGTCAAAATCACGTCCCGCAAAATGCGTATGCAAATCAATCTCGCTCAAATCATAGTCAGGAAGTGAACGATGAATCAACTCCATATCATCAAAAGAGTTATACGGTGATTGATACTTTAGTGCATACTTGATATGCTCATCCTTACGGTTCATCATGCTAATTCCTCCATGTCTAGTAGCTCAATACCAACTTCTTGCCAACGCTTGATAAGTACTTGACTATCTTCACGATTAAATGATATTGCAATACCACAATCACCACCACCTGAACCTGATGATTTAGCAATCACATCTAGACCATCTTCGGCAGCTTTTAAGGCTAAAAGTTTGTCGTTGTAAATAGCTGAGCTTAAGCCTAGCAACAAATCACTCACATCTTGAAGTGTCTTTTTGACACTTTCTTTGTCACCAGTTTGCAGCGCTTGTTTACAAATTTGAACCTCTTTTTCAGTTGCTGCTAAAAATTCTTGTGAAATGGCAGATTTAACTAGATTAATCATGTCTTTTGAAATAGAAGGCTGCATCGTCCATCCGACCAAAAACTCACATGGCAAAGCTGGTGTGATAACTTCAATTTGATAACCCCAGTCATTATTAAGTACTTCTTGAATTGATTCCTTTTCAATCCATTTTGCTACTTGCTGGCGGTCAAATGAGGTAAAAGCAACCAAATCATCGTATGCAATACAAGCAATATCCCCCATCGAACCATTGTCACCAAGTTTTAAAAGTGTGTAAGACGCCAATTTAAAAAGAAGATCAGCTGACAAGTTCAACTCATAAAAAGCTGATAGAGCTTTTAGGGTTAAAACAGTAACTGACCCGCTTGAACCAATACCAAATTTCTTACCATCTCGCTCCATTTTTCCAGTGATTTCAAGAGAAAAGGCTGGCATTTCTTCAATAGACTTGCCAAGATAATCAGCTAAAGTCTGAACACTTGCTTGAATTAAAGCATAATTTTTATCTTCAGACATTGTAGCTGAGTAATCAAACATATCAGAAGAAAGCTTGATTGTAGAATTCTCTTTAACAACCGCTGTCATATGAATTGGGATATTTTTAATGATTGCAGTCTGCCCTGGTGTCAGCACAGCGTATTCCCCAGCAATATAGAGTTTTCCGCCTGTCTGAACTTTAGTCATTTTCATCTGGTAATTCCTTAGTACGTGAAACGATGACACGATAGTTTTCTTCAAAGCGTTTTGTTAAACGTTCCAAATCTTCTTCTAAACAAAGAACTTTGACATTTGGTCCAGCATCCATTGTGAAGTAACATTTTTCACCTTCAGCACGAAGTTGTTTGACAAAGTCCATTGCCTTATAACTTTCCTCTGTTAGGTAATTAAATGGTGGATTTGCATGTGTGTTTGTGTCATGCATTGCAAGTGCGTTGCGTTCAGTTAACTCACCAACACGTTCAAAGTCGTTATTTTTAAGATAACCTAGCATGTCTTTGTAATCTTGTTCAGATTGTTTGACCCAATCCGCAAAAGTTGTTGACGTTTCTACACAACGTTTCATACCTTCTCGGCTAGAAATTGGTTTCTTACTATCACTCAAGACAAGCATAATCATAGCAAGCTTGAGGTCTGTTTGAACAGGGTAAACTTCACCAGAATCTTTGTCCCAAGCAGCAAGTGGTCCAAAGAATGAACGCGATGAGGAACCTGAAGCAAATTTTGCTTTTTGAGCGAGTTCTGCTTGATTTAAACCAGTTTCAAAGAGTTCGTTACACGCTTTAACAAGGGCAGACAGACCGCTTGAACTTGATGAAAGTCCTGCAGCTGTTGGCATGTTGTTGCTTGTTTCAACCTTGACATATTCTGAACGCTGCCCACGGTATTGATCAATGATGGCAGAAATTTTAGCGTGTTCTTTATCATCTTGTAAAACACCATTGATGTAAAATTCATCGTGGCTGGCTGAATCTGGCAGAAAGGAAACACTTGTTGTGGTAAACATATTTTCCAGTGTCAATGAAATACTGCTGGTTGCTGGAATCATCTTAGCTGCGTCAGCTTTCCCCCAGTATTTGATAATAGCGATATTGGCATATGATTTTACCGTTACAATTTTTCGATCCACGTTTGAACCGCTCCTCCTTCTGTTAATGCTTTACTAATTTTTTCTGCTTGTGCTTTGGTCTGTGCAAGGGCGATAATACATCCTCCAAGACCTCCACCACTCATTTTGGCACCTAGAGCGCCGTTTTCTAAAGAAATCTGAACTAATTGGTCAGCTTTTTCAATGCTAACGCCAATTGCTTGTAAGTGACTGTGTGCTTTTGTCATCAAGGGACCAATTTCAGAAATAGACTTGTCTTGAATCGCTTTTTGAACCATTTCTGTCAAGTCTCCTAAAGCAGCCAAATGTGGCAAATTATTTTCTTCAGCTTGTGCAACTTTTTCAACTGCTTCACGCGTATTGCCATAAATACCCGTATCTGCGATAACAAGATAAGCATCCAAGTCTAGGTCAAGTGTGCTAAAACCAATATTTCGAATAAAGGTAATTGCCTTGTCACTCAAACATGTCTTAGCATCCAGACCACTTGGGTTTGAGTGGGCAATGATTTCTGCTTTATTTACCAAAATTTCAAGAGTATCCATGTCAATACTTTGCTCGAAATAATCAAACACGGCACGAATGGCTGCAATTGAAACAGCAGCTGATGAACCCATACCTCGTTTTTGGGGAATCTCTGAACGAATATCATAAGTGATTGAAACATCAGTATGATTTAGGTACTCTAGCGCTGCGTAAACAGCCGTTGATAATGTGTCATAATAATCAAAGTGAATCTTTTCATCAGCTGGATAGATACGGCATTCAACCTCAATTCCTTGAAGTGGAATAGCAATGGCAGGATAACCGTAAACAACTGAATGTTCACCCATCCAAATAATCTTACTATGCGCCTTTCCGACGCCAATTTTCTTAGTCATTTTCTTCTCTTACAATTTTTAGTTTACACTCCATTTTATCATTGTTCCGCAAAAAAAGCGACTCTTACTAAAAAATGTTATAGCATTCAAATAAATCACGAAAAAATCTGAGACAATCAATCTCAGATTTCTTAATTTTTACATTGTTGATTTTTTAATCAACTTCACCACTCTCTACGACCAAGTCATCTGCTTTTGCAGCATCACCGTAAACTGGAGCTAATGTCTTGTCATAGTCTTCGTGGAAGAAGTTTTCATCACCCAAAGATTTAATTTCATCATTAATCCAATCAAGAAGCTCAGTATTTCCTTTTTGAACTGCTGGAGCAATGGTATCTGTGTCACCCAAACTTGTAATGCCAACTTCGTAACCTTTATTTTCCAAAGCCCATGCTAAAACTTCTGTATTGTCAGTTGATAGCGCGTCACCTCGACCATCTAACAGTGCTTGATATGCTTCGCTGTACTGATCAAATTTTAAAAGATTTACTTTTGGATAATGTTTTTCAAAGTATGTTTCAGCTGTCGTTCCTTTGCCAACGATCAAAGTTTTTCCTTCTAAAGCATCAACGTCAGAAATTAATTGATTACTTGGCGATACGACACCTAACGCTACTTTCATGTATGGCAAAGCAAAATCAACTTGTTTTGCACGTTCATCAGTCACTGTAAAGTTGGCAAGAATAATATCTACTTTAGCTGATGTCAAATACTCAACACGACTTGCTGGGTCTACTGAAACATATTTTACTTTAACTCCCAAATCTTTTGCTAAACGGTTTGCAAAATAAACATCATATCCTTGGTATTTTCCTTTGTCATCAACATAACCAAACGGTTTTTTATCTGAGAAAACTCCAATTTTAATGGTACCGCTCTTCTTGATTGCATCAAGAGAGCGAGCTTTGGCTGTTGACGTAGCTGAAGATGAATTTTTAGTTGTTGAGGATTTTGAAGTTGAGCATCCTGCAGCAAAAACAATTAATAAAAGACTAACAATCGCTAAAAAACGTTTTACAATTTTCATATATAACTCCTTAAAATTTTATTACCTATTTAACCAACTGTAGAAAAATCAAAGACATTCAAGAAATCACGCGCACGTTGAGTTTTTGCTTGCCTGAAAAATAATCTCGCATCACTTTCTTCTACAATTTGTCCCTTTTCAAGAAAAATCACACGATTTGCTATCGCTTTTGCAAACTGTAGCTCATGCGTCACAATAATCATTGTCCTACCTTCATGTGCAAGTTCCCCAATCAACTCTAAAACTTCTCTAACCATTTCAGGGTCAAGTGACGCTGTAACTTCATCAAATAGAAGCACTTCAGGATGTAAAAGTAAACTTCTCACAATAGCAACCCTCTGCATCTGACCGCCAGATAACTCGTGAGGATAACTATTTTCTTTTCCTTCTAAACCAACTCGCTTAAGTAGTTTTAATGCCTCGCCCTTCACTTCCTCTACTGACCTTTTTTGAACCTTTACTGGTGCTAATAAAAGATTTTTTAGAACTGTTAAGTGTGGGAAAAGGTCGTAGGATTGAAATACCATGCCAATTTTTTGGCGAACAAGAGGAAGATTTTTAGACTCTTTTAAAATTTCCTTGCCTTCAAGTTCAACTCTTCCTGCTTGAATTGGTTCCAAACCATTGATACAACGAAGTAATGTTGATTTTCCACAACCTGACGGACCTAGAATGACTAAAACTTCACCCTCTTCAACGGAAAACGAAACTTGATTGAGAATCTTTTGCTCGCCATAAGATTTTTCAATATCTTTAAGTTCTAAAATTGTTGCCAAATGATTCACTCCTTCCAACGTTTTTCTAAATAAACTGAAAATCTCGAGATTGGAAAACAAACAGCAAAATACATCATAAAGATTAAGCCATAAATCCAAATTGCGGTGCTAGGTACCGTCAAACGATTAGCTTCAATAATCTCTTGACCAACTTTTACCACTTCGACAACACCAATCAAAACAATTAATGACGTTGTTTTAATCATTCGTGTCATTAGGTTAACCGCTTGGGGTAATAATTGTCGTAAAATTTGTGGCATAACAACGTAAATGAATAACTGTCGATTGTTTAATCCCAGAGCAAGACCACTTTCAATTTGGTGTTTTGGTAGTGATGTCAACGCTCCGCGAACAAGATCTCCCATCTCAGCTGTTCCCCACATTGAAAAGACAATAAGTGCTGCTACTTCACCAGATAAATTGAGATTAAAAGTTCTAGCTAAACCAAAATAAACAAGAAAGAGCAAGACTAATTGTGGCATGATTCGAATAAATTCTAGATAGATTTGTGAAATAAAGCGAATCACTCTAAAGCGTGAAATCATTATAAAACCAAACAAGAATCCTAAAACCACTGAAATAAGAATGGACACTAGGGAAATATTAATCGTAACTAACAGTCCTTTAAGGAGTCGCAAAAGATTATTTCCCTGAAACAGCACCTGGAGTCCTGAAACCTGCATGATGCAACCTCCTTTCTAGTACCCTTGCCAATAGTGAAATCGGTAAAAGAATAATCAAGTAAGCAACTACCAACATTAACAACGCCTCATCGGTCTCATAATACAGTCCAATCAAATCCTTAGCAATGTACATCAAATCAGCAAGTGCAACAATTGAAAAGACAGACGTCTCTTTGACAAGAAAGATGATATTAGCAACCAACGACGGAAGTGCAACTGCGATTGCTTGAGGAAGGATGACATAAAAAACATTCTGAAGATGTGATAATCCGATGCTCAAACCAACTTCATACTGTCTTTTGGACACTGCTTCCAACCCTGAACGAAATGACTCCGCCATGTAAGAACCACCTAAAAAGATTAGACCAACAATCGCACAAAGCTCCGATGGTAAAACCACTCCAACTTTAGGCAAGCCATAATAGAGAAAATAAAGCTGTATCAAAAGCGGCGTGTTACGAGACAATTCAATATAAATCTGGCAAATTTGACTTAAAATAGCTACATTGTAGTACTTAATCAAACTAATGAAAAAGCCTAAAATAATCGCTCCCAAGATGCCAAATAGAGCCAAACGAATCGTAAGCACCAAAGCTTGTTGATACAAGGGAATATTCTCATAAACAAAGCCCCAATCTAACATAATATCCCTCCAAACGTTATAAAGGTATTATAAAGAATTCTTCTAAAGTCGTGTACTCTAAATATTTTATGCTGTGACATAAGTATTTTTTATAGCACAACACTTAAAAAGAAGCTGAAATGTATCAGCCTCCTTTTGTTTAGGTAGTTAGTTCAGTTGATAAAACCAGTCATAACATAGCTTTTTACTTTTTCTTTTTCAATAATTTCATAAGAGCCATCTATATCACTGGGTCAATATTTAATTCTGGAATAATTCGTATCAAAAATTGTTTTGTGCGTTCTTCTTTTGGTCGTGTAAAGAATTCTTTCGGGTCACCTTCTTCAATGATATGACCACCCTCCATGAAGATAACATGGGTAGCAACATCACGCGCAAAGCTCATTTCATGCGTCACGACAACCATGGTTACTCCTTCTTTCGCCAATTCTTTCATGACATCAAGAACATCACCGATTAATTCAGGGTCAAGGGCTGATGTCGGCTCGTCAAACAAAATCACTTCTGGCTTAACAGCAATTGCACGCGCAATTCCGATACGTTGCTGCTGACCACCTGATAACTGACTTGGATAATAATCTCTTTTATCAAGAAGTCCTACTTTTTTTAGGGCATTTTCAGCAATAGGAATTGCCTTTTCCTTTGGAACTTTTCTGGCAATCACTAAGCCTTCTAAAATATTTTCAAGCGCTGTTTTATTAGCAAATAGATTATAATTTTGAAAAACAAAAGCAGTCTTTTTACGAATCTCTAGCACATCTTTGCGGTTGATTTTAGCTAAATCATAAGTCTTTCCATCCAGTTCTAATTCACCCGAATCAGCATGTTCTAGGTAATTTAATGATCTTAAAAAGGTTGTTTTTCCTGATCCCGATGGTCCCAAAATAACGACAACATCCCCTTTATTTACCGTCAAACTAATCCCATCTAAAACTTTCTTTTCTCCAAATGATTTTTCAATATTTTTTACTGTTAGCATAAATTTCTCCTCACATTATCCCACCAGTTGGCTTTGTTTTTCCAGTAATTTAAAGATGTACTGAATCACTCCACATATAACAATGTAGATAATGAAAATAACAAAATAAGATTCAAAATAATGATAACCATAAGCAGCCTCCACTTTCGCAATCGCTGTAATATCTTTCACTGTCATCACAAAAACAAGAGAGGTACCTTTGACAAGATTAATCACCAAATTACAGAGATTTGGCAATGCCTGACAAATGGCTTGGGGAAAGACAATTCTCAGATAAGCCTGCTTTGCCGTCAAACCGATCGCAAGAGCTGCCTCTAACTGCCCCTTATTAACCGTCAAAATTGCAGAGCGAATAATTTCTGAAAGACTCCCAGTTGTCATAAGTCCAAAGATAACATAGGCATAATAAATCGGATTTAACTCAAAAATATTGATGCCAAGAGCTTTTAAAAATTGGTTTAATAAACTAGGAAATAAACTATAAAAGAATAAAATTAATAAAATAGCTGGCGTAGAGCGGATAAAAGCAAGGTAAATCACTGAAAAAGTAGTTACACCTTTTACCTTATAGATACGACCAAGTGCCAAGAAAAGAGCTGGGAAAAAACTCAACAAAATGGAAACCACCATAATGCCTAGCGTCACTGGAATACCAGCAAGGGCTTTAACAAATGTTTCAACAATATAAGAAAAATCCATAATCTCCTCCTTAGCCCCCTTTTGTTTCCAATTGATTTTCGACAATATGAGTCACTACAGATAATATCAGTGCTAAAATCCAATAAATAACGGCAACTGCTGTGTAAGTTTCTAATGAATAATTGCCCATATTTCTAGAAATGATGAGGTTGCCTTCACCCATCAAATCCACCAAACCAATCGTATAGGCAAGGGCAATATCTTTTAATAAATTAATCACCGCACTAGTGATGTTAGGAAGGGCAATTCTAAAAGCTTGTGGCAAAAGAATACGCACAAAAGTCTGAGAATCTGTTAAACCAATACTAAGACCAGCTTCTAGTTGTCCTTTTGGCAAGGCTAAATACGAAGATTTAAAGACTTCTGAAATACTTGCCGCAAAGAGCAAAGTCATTGCTAAAATCACAAATATCGAACGTGACCAGCCATTTACATCAATCCCTAACCACCATTCTAAAAAACGAGGTAAACCATAAAAAACAAGGAAGATAAGAACAATTGGTGGTGTACATCTTAGTGTAAAGACATAGCCTCTAGCTAAAATGGAAAAGCCATGTTCGTCTGATAGTTGTGCATAAGCTAACAAGAAACCTAATAAACTTCCTAACAAAACAGTTAATGCCAAGACCCACAAGGTAAGAGGTAGAGCTGATAAAATATCTGGAATTACTCTTATTACACGAGACGGTTCATAAGAAACCATAGCTACCTCCTAATCTGTTACATAACTAAAGACATCTTCTCCAAAGTATTTTTCTGAAAGTTTAGCGATTGTGCCATCTTTTTGCAATTCCTTGATGGCTTTATCGTATTCTTTTGCAAATGCTTTATTAGTATCATTTTTATGAATCAATGGGTAAGTTTCAATTCCCTTATATGGGAACCATGTCAATTGGTCAGCGTATTGATGATAAGCACCGTCTTCTTTTTGGACGGCTTCTTCAAATGACAATTTAATTGAGAAGTAAGCATCGTAACGACCTTCAAGAACCCAAGCATATGCGTCAGCAACTGAGAAGCTTTCAGATTCTTTGAGTTCAATCGGGTGTTTAGCTTTTTTGTTGTATTCTTGAATAACATTATACTGTGCGTTTTGTGGTGAGATTGGAACTAATTTACCACCTGCTTTAGCAAAGGAATCAATATCTTTATATTTGTTTTCGTCAGCTTTTCGAACAGCAAAGCCAATCACACTAGCTCCGATAGCTTGGTCAGGAATAACAAATTTTTGGGCGCGTTCTTCAGTGTACCAAGCACCTTTGACTCCGATGTCGTACTTGCCAGATTCAAGTCCGATTAACAAATCTTCATCACTTGTCCCAGTGTATTCAAATTTATAATTTTTTAATTTATCATCTACGGCTTTTAAGACCGCAACTTCAAATCCATCACTTTCCCCTTTATCATTAACAAAGTCATAAGGAACATAGTTTTGCGTGTGAGCGACTTGTAAGGTCGTCACTTTATCAGAACTTGATTGTGAACTGTCTGCACTTGCTGATGTCTTACCTGTTAATTGACGTCCCACAACTGTCGCTGCCACAATCGCTAAAACAACTCCACCTGAAATAATCCATTTTTTCTTGCTCATATAACCCACTCCTTTTTTACCTAAAACTTTTCTTTCATTCCTAAAAACTCTTAAAATCAAACGGCTGCTTTGACAAGAACCTCATCAAGAACAGCTTCTTTCACCCAAGCAATACGTTCTGGCGCAATATCACTTGGAACTGTGCAATCAGCTCCGATGACCACACCTTGACGTCCAGTTTCATCAAGCAATTCTTTGACTCTTGCTTGAATAGCTTCTTTACTACCTTTATACAAAAGTCCCGACTCTGTATTGTTAAAACCACCGAGAACAGTTTTGCCACCAAATAGCTGACGCCCGTTTGCTAGACTAACACCTTCCAATTCAACCGCCCAGTTAATGACATCTGCTGGATAATCTGTATAGTAAGAAATATCATTGGTTGCTCCTTCATAACCGCAGATATGAAGAATATTTGTTCCACCTGCTGAAATAGCACGATGCAAAATGTGGAGTTCACTCGGTTTAATCACATGATCATATTCGTCATGACTCAAACGTGAATCCTGCAAATTCTGAACACTGAGATAAATGCCATCAACCCCAGCTTCTTCAATCAATCGTTTTGTCAAAACTCCGATATCAAAAGCAATCACATCCAAAACTTGTTTTGTCAATTCAGCATCTTCTTTGATGAAATCTTCAATAATGTGATCGCCACTTCCACCTTTACCAGCCAAATGCCATTTAAGATAAGTCGCTGGAGCAAAGATATTATAAAAAGAAGCAATGTCTTCAGGGAAATCCTCACGAATCTTTTTAGCCAGTTCAACTTGTTTGGTAATCCAAGGATGATTTTCGCCAATAGACTTAATCCCCTCAAGGTCTCTAATTGAGGTAATCCCTTCACGAATGAAATCATTTGGATAAGTGAAGAAACCATCGCTCATGATTTTTACAAAATCAGGATTGACGTCTGAAATAAATTTTTGGTGTCCTGCAATGTTTTTATTAAAGATAACAGGATTGAAACCATCGCTTCGTTCATCATCACTTGTGAAATGATACCAAAACCCGACTGGAACTTTGTCAACTGTTTCATTTTTAAATGCTTTTAAAACCCATTCTCTCTTTGTTGTCATTAGCGTAATCTCCTTTTCATTTGGTATGGCAATTATACTATCACGCTTTAGAAGTCTTGAAAAATCTATTTTATTTATGCTCAGCCATAAAAATGAGTTATGATACCAAAAAGTAAAAAAAGAAGGCTGAGAAACTTTTCTCAGCTTTCTTTTTACTCATAAGGTAAATGTGTCAAACTCTTTAGACTATTAATGCGAATAATGTCTTCCTTTCGAATTTGAGATGATTCTTTATTAGTTTGATAGGCTTTGAAGGAAGAAAATTTTAAAAAAATAAGAAGAGATATGACAAGAATAATTGTAACAGCAATTGAGCTATTTCTTAAGTACTTTTCTGTTAAGAGCATTGACACGTCACCTCCGAGTAGCTTTCTAAGCTTATTATAACAGCTTATGCTACTTTAGAAAAATCTATTCTTTTTATCACTAGCCATAAAATCAAGTAATGATTAAGGTCATTTATCACCCGCTATAGGATTTTTTTATCAAGGCTTTAGATATTCTTATCAGAATTTTGCTGATTTTTTAATCTTTTTCATCTATAATAAGTAACAATTATTACAAGAAGGGATGATGTTTTATGAATTTCCAACAATGTCGTTATGTCGAAGTCGTTGCTCGTGTAGGCTCATTTAGCCAAGCTGCTAAGGAATTATACATGACTCAGCCCAACTTGTCTTGCTCCATCAAAGATTTAGAAAATGAATTAGGTGTTCAACTCTTCACGCGCTCCAATACAGGGGCTCGCTTAACCGAAGACGGTCATGATTTTTTGAAATATGCTAAGCGCATTATCGGCGAATTGGATTTGTTGCAGCAACGCTATCATGATGAATTCAAAAAAAGTTTTACAGTTGCCTCACACCACTATGATTTTCTCTCAATTCCTCTTGCCAAAGTGGCGCAAGAATTCAAGCAGGATTATCAGGAATTTCAAACCATTGAAACGACCACTAAAAAAATCTTGGACAGTGTCGCTTCTTTTGAAGCTGATCTTGGGATTATTTACCTAGATGATGAGAATGAACACATTTTAACATCAGCTTTGCAATATCATGATTTGGAATTTACCTCGCTTGGCGAATTTCCAACGCGTGTCTTTTTACGCCGTGACCATCCATTGGCTCACAAATCTGTCATTTCAGAAACAGACTTAAAAGGCTATAATCAAATACGCTTTCGTCAAGAACAGTCTGGACTGAATTTTGATGAAGATGCTCTTGATATTCATGATCAACAACGCATTCTCTACAGCAATGACCGTGGAACTGTCATGAATTTACTCTGTGCAACAGACGCTTACGCTTCAGGTCTTGGCATTGTTAATAGTTTTGTCAAAGACCAGATTGTTCTCATACCTTTGCAAAATAGTCCTAAACACACACTAGGTTATGTGACCAATCGTAAGAAAAAACTCTCTGATATCGGAGCAAGTTTTATCAATGAAATCAAACTCAGCTTAGAAGAATTCTCAGACAAGAGTCAACTTTTCTAGTTCAAGTCTTATCTTTTAAGCTTGTAAGACTTTTATGCTAGAATAAAGAAAAAAGGAGGACGCTTATGGAATTTAAAACCTTAAACAACGGTGTTCAAATCCCCAAACTCGGCTTTGGTGTTTGGCAAATGTTTGACCAAGATGAATGCCAAAAAGCCGTGGAAAACGCTCTTGAAGTGGGCTATCGCCTGATTGACACAGCTGCGCTTTATCGTAATGAAGAGGCTGTCGGCAATGCCATTAAAGCTTCAGGTACCAAACGAGAAGAGATTTTCATCACTACAAAAGCTTGGATTAATCAGCTTGGCTATGACGAAACCAAAAAAGCTTTTGAAGAAAGTCTTAAAAAACTTGGTACTGATTACCTTGACCTCTATCTCATTCACCAACCATACGGTGATACTTATGGCGCTTGGCGTGCTATGACTGACCTTTATAAAGAAGGTCGCATTCGAGCAATCGGTGTTTCCAATTTCTCAACTGGACGCATCGCTGATTTTGCCTTAAATACTGAAATTGTTCCAGCCCTCAACCAGATTGAACTTCATCCTTACAAACAACAAAACTTACTTCGCAAGGCTAATGCAGAATTTGGTATAGCAACACAAGCTTGGAGTCCATTTAACCAAGGAAAGGATGATATCTTCAAGGATGTTACCTTAAATAGCATTGCTGAAAAATATGGTAAAACCGTTGCTCAAGTCATTCTTCGCTGGCAAATTCAAAATGATATTTTGACCATTCCAAAATCTGTTCACCTAGATCGTATCAGACAAAACTTTAACGTATTTGATTTTGAACTCAGCCAAAATGACCTTGATACCATCGCAAAACTCGACCGTTTCCCAAACAACTATGGACCAAATGAAAGCATCGAACAAGTCAAACGCTTATCTGGTTATAAAGCATAAAATTAAGGCAGCAAGATTTGCTGCCTTTTTGTTTGTCATTATTTACAAACTAACCACAAATGTGATGGTATCGTCTTTATAATTTACAGAGATATTGCCCTTGAAAAGTTTGACCATGGTTTGTGCCATTGATAAACCAATGCCATAACCCGAAGTCTTGTTGTTATGCGATTCATCTTCTCGGTAAAAACGCTCAAAGAATTTCGTATAATCAACGTCTTTTCCTTTGGTGTAGGTATTAGAAATTTCAAGTTTAGCTTTTGACAATCTGTTCTTGCTAAGAGTCACCGAAACCTTGCCAGCTGGATCACAATATTTATTGGCATTATCAACCAAAAGTGTGACAAGTTCAAACAACGATTTTTCTTCAGCCTTAACATGAATATTTGGCTGAATATCCATAACGAATTCTTTGCCATCCTTGATAACTGGCCCTTTAAAGTCTTCGGCAGCATCTCTAGCAATATCTGAAAAATTCACATTAGTAAGGACCAACTCAGGCTGTTCTTCCAAGCGTGCCATGGCAACTAAGCTATTAATCAAACCAGTCATTCGTTCCACTTGATCATTAGTGCTTTTAGTCCACTCTGACTCACCATTCATCAACTCAACCAGTTCATTGTTAGCTGAAATGATAGCAAGAGGCGTCTTCAACTCATGCCCTGCATTGGTGATAAAACGACGTTGCCGCTCATAATTGCGAATAAATGGCTTAATCACCTTACCAGACACAATTGAAATCACTAAGACAAAGAAAATAAAACTAATCCCTGACATCCAAATCGACAAATGAACCAAAGCCATATTATCTCTAAATTGATTAGTCGAATCTAGTACCACGATTAAATCGCTACGACGACTAGTCTCAGCTACCATGTAAGAATAAGTGTGGTGGTGGTAAGAAAAATCTCCTCTCGTATCCTTAGAATGATTGATTCTTTCCAAAAATTCTTTGACTTCTTGGTCCGTCAAATCAGAAATATTACTAGAATTTAAGGAGATGATATTGCCGTCGTGGTCCATTTTAGCACTAAAATAACGGTATTGAAAAAGAGTGTCTACTGATACAGTGTCACCAAGCTCACTTGTTGTCTTTGAAATGCTAGGAAAACTTCCACCATTATCAGAAAGGAGAGTCAAGATTTTATTAATCTCATCAACAGTTTGAACATGACGAGCTGAATTCAAAACCCCAACAACAGAAAACAGCACAATTAGAATCGCTAAAGAGGCAATAGCAATAAAACGTAGACGAAGTTTACGAAACATAGCGCCACCTATAATTCTTTCAATTCATAATCACCCATGTCTTCTCCTTCAATCACAAGATTGGCTCCAACAGATTGAAGTTTTTGGCGAAGATAGGAAACGTAAATAAAAACATAACCTTCATCAATATCAGGATCGTCTTTATCATTTGCCCAGACGTGATTGAAAAGCTGCTCCGTTGAGAGTTTCTTGCCAGGATTTAACATAAAAAACTCAAGCATCTTAGCTTCTTTTCCTGCTAAGCGAATGGTATTTTGACTAGCTAGTTCTTGCTCACCAACATTTAGAGTAACACTTCCCAGTTTTAAAATATTCGATGTAAAGTTGGTATCCACTCGACGTGACATCGAGCGAAGGCGCGCAAGCAATTCTTTTAGCGAAAATGGTTTAGTAAGATAATCATCCGCTCCTGCATCAAGCCCTGTCACACGGTCATCAATTTCAGCCATGGCTGTTAGCATGATGATGTGAGCTTGGTTACCTGTTTGACGGATTTCTTGTACAGCTTGAATCCCTGTTTTTCTTGGCATCATAATGTCCATGACCATAACATCATAGGCATTTTCTTTAGCTTTATCAACAGCTGCTTGTCCATCAAAAACCGAATCAACCTCATACCCTTCATGTGTAAGAGCGGTTGTCAACACACGGTTCATCTGAACTTCGTCTTCTGCTATAAGTACTTTCATAATTAATCGTCTCCTTCAACCTGAGAACTTTCCTGAATCAAATTGCGAATGGTTTGCATGCTCAAATCACAAGAAGCCAATTCATCAGCGCAGCGTTTCAGCTCACGCACGATACGCTTAGGGTCTTTGATGTCGTGCTTGTATTTCATCTGATGTTCCAAACTCGCCCAGGAGTCCATAGCAATAGTACGAAGCTGAACCTCGATAAAGTATGAGCCCTGCTCATTTCCAAGACAATCAGGATAAGGGGTCTCAACCTCTACAATCATGTGATAAGAACGATAACCATTTGGTTTGGCATTTTTGATATAGTCTTTTTCAACGACAATCCTGCAATCTTCAAAAGATTGAATCACATCTACCAAACGGTAAATATCATCAACAAAGCCACAAACAATACGTAAACCGATACTGTCACGAATTTGTCGTAGAGCTGACTCCGTTGAGACTTCAAAACCTTTTCGTTGACATTTTTCAACCATGCTTTCTTGTGTCTTAATTCGCGATATAAAATGCTCAAATAACTTATAACCTGTCTCTTTCTTGGTCAGGTCATTTTTTTCTTGAATACGCTGGCTAAAGTCTTCTAAAATCAAAGGAAGATAAACAGCGTATTTCCCATAGATAGATTCTGTCATAATTTTTCCTAACTAAATGTTACTGTCATTATAGCAAATTATCTTAAAATAAGGATAAATCAAACTTCCTATCAAAAAAGAGACCATTAGGTCTCTTTTTTTAGGCTACTTCAAATTGTGAATTGTAAAGGTCAGCATAGAAGCCACCTTCTGTCATCAATTCATCATGACTACCTTGTTCAATGATGTTACCATCTTTCATGACAAGAATTAAATCAGCATTTTTAATTGTTGACAAGCGATGAGCAATAACAAAGGATGTGCGACCTTCCATCAATTTATCCATGGCTTTTTGAATCAACTCTTCTGTACGTGTATCGACTGATGATGTTGCTTCATCTAGAATAAGAAGCGGAGCATCTTTCAAGAGGGCACGCGCAATGGTCAAGAGTTGTTTTTGACCGATTGAAAGGGTAACAGAATCATCAAGGTATGTGTCATAGCCATCAGGAAGCGTCATGATAAAGTGGTGAACACCAACTGCTTTAGCTGCTGCTACTACTTGTTCATCAGTGATATTTTCTTGGTTATAAATCAAGTTTTCTTTGATTGTTCCTTCAAAGAGCCAAGTATCCTGAAGCACCATTGAGAATTGGTCATGGACTTCTTCTCGTGACATCAAACGTGTGTCAACACCATCGATAGCAATTTGGCCTTTATCAATTTCATAGAATTTCATAAGAAGGTTAACGATGGTTGTCTTACCAGCACCAGTTGGTCCAACGATAGCAACCTTTTGACCAGGTTTTGCCACGGCAGAGAAATCATGGATAATAGTTTTATCTTTAGAATAACCAAAGAAGACATTATCAAAGGTAACTTCACCTTTAACATCAGACAATTGACGTTCTTTGTGTGATTCATCTTCCATTTCCTCTTCTTCAAGAAATTCAAAGACTCGGCTCATAGCAGCTGTTGCTGATTGCATTTGTGTGAATGCTTGAGCGATTTGAGAAAGAGGTTGTGAGAAAATGCGCACGTAAGTCATAAAGGCTACCACATCACCCATGGTAATATCGCCATTAATCACCTTAACTGCACCAACCACACAGACCATAACATAACCAAAGTTACCAATGAAAATCATGAGCGGCATCATAATACCTGATAAGAATTGTGATTGCCACATTGATTTGTAAAGATTTGTGTTAAGTGTTTTAAATGCTTGACTAGTTTCTTCAGATGCGTTGTAGCTTGTCACCACATTGTGACCAGAATAAATTTCTTCAACATAACCGTTAACTGCAGCCAAGTTATTTTGTTGGCGTTTGAACAATGGTTGTGATGACCCCATAATCACAACAACCAATAAGAAGCCGATAAAGACAGAACCGATGGCTGTTAGCGCCATGCTGACATTTGAATGGAACATCATGAAAATAGAACCAATCAAAAGTACTGTTGAAGTGACCAATGTTCCCAAACTTTGGTTAAGAGATTGGCCAAGCAAATCCACGTCATTTGTCACACGAGAAAGGGTATCCCCTTGTGAGTGGCTGTCAAAATAGTTGAGTGGCACACGGTCAATTTTTACTTGAATAGCTGTACGTAAACGTTGTGTAAATCGTTGAACAATTGTTGCTACAGTAAAGTTTTGAATGTAACCAACAACTGCAGAAATCACATATAAAATGGCAAGGGTTAAAGCAATTTGTCCAACCTTATCTAGGTCAACACCAGGGATAGTCCCCATTTTAGTTGGTGTCAAGCCTTTCATAATGGTATTTGTAATTTCTTTTAATTTATCAGGACCGATAACAGTAACAGTCGCTGAGATTATGGCTCCAATTACCGCAAGGATAAATGGAAATTGGAAACCTTTAATGTATGGCTTCATTCTGCCATAGAAGGATACTTTTTTCTTATTTTCCATTTTCTAATTCCTCCTTAGATAATTGTGAGTAGGCAATTTCACGATAAACTTCATTATTTGCAAGCAATTCTTCGTGAGTACCTTGACCAACCACTTTACCTTCATCCAAGACCAAAATTTGATCAGCATCCATGATTGTTGAAATACGTTGAGCAACAATCAACTTCGTCATGTCAGCTGTACGCTCTTTCAATTGAGAACGAAGGATTCGGTCAGTCTTATAATCAAGCGCTGAGAATGAATCATCAAAGATGATAATTTCAGGTTTACGAGCAAGTGCACGCGCAATTGCCAAACGTTGTTTTTGACCACCTGAGAAGTTTTGACCACCTTGAGAGACTTGGGCTTTCAATTGACCTTCTTTACTTTCAACGAAGTCTTTACCTTGTGCCAAATCAAGTGCTTCCCACATCTTGTCATCATCAAGCGGTGAACTATTGCTGTCACCCATGTCCATATTTGAAGCAATGTCTCCACTAAAGAGCACAGCTTTTTGCGGAATGTAACCAACAATCTTGTGAAGGGTGTCATGATCGTAATCACGAACATCAACACCGTCAACTTTGATTGTTCCTTCACTTGCATCATAAAAACGAGGAATCAAATTAACTAGAGTAGATTTACCAGAACCTGTTGATCCGATAAAGGCAACCGTATCACCTGCTTTAGCTTTGAAGGAAACATGTTCCAAAACAGCTTCTGAGTGATCGCTATATCGGAAAGACACATCATCAAATTCTACAGAACCTTTTTCGACCGGCTGAACTTTACTTTCTTCAGGATAAATAACAGATGGTTTTGTATCCAAGACTTCATTAATACGACCAGCAGCAACAACTGCACGAGGAAGAATGAAGAAAACAATAATCATCATCATAAAACCAATAACAACTTGCATGGCATATGATGAATAAACAACCATATCTGAGAAAATATTTACCTTATCTTGCATGGCACCAGCAATCTTAGTTGGGTCTTTTGGAATGGCAATATCCTCAATCAAGAAGGCACCAATCCAATAAATGGCCAAAGTCATCCCGCTTGAAATACTTGTCATGACTGGTGACATTAAAGCCATTGAACGGTTGATAAAGAGGTTAAAGTTTGTCACGTTATCATTGGCTTTGGCAAATTTACCATCTTGATAACTTTCGGCATTGTAAGCACGGACAACACGGATACCAGCCAATGATTCACGCGTGATACTGTTCAATTTATCGGTTAATTTTTGAATCATGCGTTGTTTTGGCATTACCATCATGAGCAAGAAAATCAACATCAAAATCATGACAGCCACTGCAACAACCAGCACCATCAACCACTCATGGTTTTTATCAGCAATCTTCGTGATTGCCCAGATTGCCATAATTGGTCCTTTGGTAATAACTTGAAGTCCCATGGTAAAGACCAACTGAATTTGAGTAATGTCATTTGTTGTACGTGTTAAAAGACTTGGAATTGAAAATTTCTTGATTTCCGCATCTGAAAAGTCCAAAACACTATGGAAAATATCATCACGCAAACGCGTACTGAAACTTGCTGCGATGCGTGCGGCTAAGAATCCGACAACTACAGAGGCTGCAAAACTTCCTAAAGAAAGCAAGACCATACGCATACCTGGGGCATCTAGATTCCAAGCAAAAATATCTTTTGCTTTTGTTCCTTGAGTTGAGAGCAAGGATGTGATGTCAGACATGTAATCTGGAATTTTCAAATCCAAGAAAACATTCAAACACACAAATAAGACGGCGATAATCATCATGATGATTTCTTTTGCCGTTAAACGTTTAAAAATTTTTAACATGCGTTACTCCTTGTTTTCTAAGTTTTTCAAAATGCGATCAAAGACACGACCAGAAATTTCTAGTTCCTCACGGCTAATACCATCAAAAATTTGCTTATGAATGGCAACATGAAAAGCATCGATGTCTTTGGATTTTGCTTTACCAAGTTCTGTTAAGACCACACGCTTATAACGCTTGTCAACCTCTGACGGAACCACCTCAATAAAGCCATTTTTTTCCATTCGTTTAATCAAATTACTAGTCACAGATTTTGAAATCTTCAGTTTACGCTCAATATCTTTGATGAAAACTTCCTTGTCTTCATTTTCACGTAAATAAAGCACTGCAAAGCCCTGCGGACCAGCAAGATTTTCGACACCGTGCTGCTCACCGAGTTCATGTACCCGATTCTCCATCAAATTAATAAAGTATCTAAATTGTGAAAAGGGATCTTTGTCTCGCATTTTTTCCTCACTTTCTGAAATTTTTCAAGATTTATTCTTGTAAAATACATTGTAGTTCTTATGAGAACTAATGTCAAGAAAAAAGTTCTCATGGTAATTATTTTTTAACCAGTAAAAAAGAAAAGCTGCATTAACAACTTTTCTTAGATAATAATTCCTTCTAAATGATCTAACTCATGCTGGCAGATTTGTGCTGCTAAACCAGTTAATGTTAGGCTTTGTTTATTCCAATTCTTGTCCATAAAAGTAACATCGATTTTTTGGTAACGTCGTGTTGGACGAGACCCTAGAAGTGATAGACATGACTCTTCAGTGTCAAAAGGAAGAGATTTGTTCGTCATAACTGGATTAAACATCACCAAATCTGCCAAGCCCATATTGACAATAATCACGCGTTTTTTAACACCAATCATATTCGCTGCCATTCCAATACAATTGGCACGATTCGCATTTAAGGTATCCTGCAAATCTTGCGCTAAATACAAATCATCTTTTGTAGCTTCTTGCGACTTTTGCGCCAAGAAAAAAGTATCTTTTACAATCTCTTTAATCATGATTTCTCCAAAAATAATTCCATAATGTCAAAATCGATAGACTTGCCATCAATTTCCATAAAGCCTTCAAAGGTTCCAATCCTACGAAAACCTAAACTTTCATAAAGGTGAATAGCCCTTTTGTTGTCCGTACGAACTTCAAGTGAGAGAATTTTAAGACCTGATTGTCGACTAATATCGATTAAACATGTTAAGAGTTTACGCCCAATGCCTTTATTCCAATAGGCTTTTTTAACTGCAATTCCAATTTCTGCACGGTGTGACAAACGTTTTTTTCGAAAACTTCTACAATTGCATGTTCCAACAATTTGGCCATTTTCTTCAGCTAATAAAAAATGAGATGTCTTGGCATTTTGAAATTTTGCTAAGATTTTCTCTTCCTCAGCAACAGAAAGTCCCATCCCTTCACTGCCATAAGAAAGATTATCTGTCTCTGAACCAACCTGATTACAAAATTCAAGCAAATTTTTAGCATCTTTAACAGTTACTTCTCTCACATCAATCATAAGAAGACCTCTCTTTCGATAGAAATATTATAGCAAATTTTTCAAGCAACCAAAAGAGCCCACCTAGGTGAGCTCGATTCGGTTATTTGATATTAGAGAATTAATTTAAGACAAAATGGCTTGTTGAATCCGTCTATACGGTTCTAAGGTAATATGTTAAACAATACCTTGTGCTGACATTGCTTCAGCAACTTTAAGGAATCCAGCAATATTGGCACCAACAACAAGGTTACCTTCTGCATCAAATTCTTTGGCTGCAGCTGCTGCATTTTCGTAAATGCCTTTCATGATGTTGTAAAGTTTGGCATCTACTTCTTCGAAAGTCCAAGGTGTACGTTGGCTATTTTGTGCCATTTCAAGGGCTGAAACAGCTACACCACCAGCGTTGGCTGCTTTGGCAGGACCAAATGAAACACCAGCTTTTTGGAAGACTTCGATAGCTTCCAATGTTGAAGGCATGTTTGCACCTTCAGTAACAGCAATGACACCATTGTCAACAAGCATTTTAGCTTGTTCAGCATTGATTTCATTTTGTGTAGCACATGGGAAAGCAAGGTCTGCTTTGATTGACCAGATAGTCCCTTCGTTAGCAGGTGTGAAAGTTGCACTTGGACGAGCTTCAGCGTATTTCACGATACGAGCACGTTCCACTTCTTTCAATTGTTTAAGAAGTGGAACATCGATACCTTCTGGGTCATAAACGTAACCTGATGAATCTGAAACAGCAACAACTTTAGCACCAAGTGATTGAAGTTTTTCAGTTGCGTAAATAGCAACGTTACCTGAACCTGATACAAGAGCTACTTTACCAGCGAAATCTTCACCGCGAGCTTTAAGCATTTGTTCAGCAAAGTAAACAGCACCATAACCAGTTGCTTCTGTACGTGCAAGAGAACCACCGTAAGTAAGTCCTTTACCAGTAAGAACTCCTGTGTATTCATTGCGAAGACGTTTGTATTGACCGTAAAGGTAACCAATTTCGCGTCCACCAACACCGATATCACCAGCTGGAACGTCAGTGTCAGCACCAATGTGTTTGCTCAACTCAGTCATAAAGCTTTGACAGAAACGCATGATTTCGTTATCTGATTTACCTTTAGGATCAAAGTTAGAACCACCTTTACCACCACCGATTGGTTGACCAGTAAGTGAGTTTTTAAAGATTTGTTCAAATCCAAGGAATTTGATGATTGATTGGTTTACTGATGGGTGGAAACGAAGACCACCTTTGTAAGGACCAATCGCAGATGAGAACTGAACACGGAAACCACGGTTCACTTGAACTTGACCTTTGTCATCAACCCAAGGAACACGGAAAGAAATAATGCGTTCAGGTTCTACCAAACGTTCAAGAAGATTTTCTTCAACGTATTTAGGATATTTATCAAACACTGGAACCAGTGATTCAAACACTTCTTCTATAGCTTGTAGAAATTCGGGCTCATGAGCATTAAGAGCTTTCACCTTTTCAAAGACGCCAGCTACATACTCTTTACCTGTTGTCATATATATGTCCTCCATAAACGAGATTGTAATTTTGTATTACATTAAATATTATAAATTTTCTGAATATTTCTGTCAAGCATTTACAGTATCTTTTCTAAAAAATTTTCATTTTGATGTTATAAAACGTTACATCTTATGTCACTTAGTTTTTTTCTAACTCTCTAAGCTATAACTTCTAACAATCTTTTTTTCGTGATTTGTGGTATGATTAAGGTGACAATATAGGAGGTAGCATTATGAAAGGTTTATCACTTTGGTCAGGGATTATCGCCCTACTTATCGGACTTTTTCTCTTTATTCATCCCTTCACGACTACAGCCATGATTGGTTGGATTATCGCCATTATTATTTTCTTGTCTGGCTTCACAAGTCTCTTTATGTATTCAAGTAGCGTTAATCGTTCGCTTTGGTACTTGCTACAAGGTATCTTGTCCATTGTTTTTGGAATCATCCTGCTATCAAGCTCAGTTATGTCTCTATCAAGTGCAGTCATGACCATTGCTGCTTATTGGATTTTAATTAGTGGTATCTTACGTTTGATTGGTGGTTTTCAAATGAAAAAAGCTGGATTCTTTGATGCCAATCGTTTCTTAAGTTCAGCAGTTCTCGCCATTCTTCTGGGATTATTCCTCCTATTTAATCCAACTTTGTCAGCTATCTTTGTCGGTCGTTTGGCTGGTCTTCTTCTAATGGCTGTCGGCGTTTCCGGTATTAGTTTTTCATTTAAATTATAATCAACAAAACCCTCGGAAAAATCCGAGGGTTATTTTTTAACGATTATCAATATTTTCTGGATACAAGTCATGGTTCATCAAACGATAATCTGCCATTTTTTCATACTTGGTACCAGGTTTTCCGTAGTTAAAATACGGATCAATTGACAAGCCACCACGTGGAGTGAATTTTCCCCAAACCTCAAGATAACGTGGTTGAAGTAAATCAATCAAGTCTTTACCAATGGTATTGATACAATTTTCATGGAAATCACCATGATTACGATAGCTAAATAGATAAAGTTTCAATGATTTTGATTCAACACACAGTTTATCAGGAATATATGAGAGATAAATCGTTGCAAAATCTGGCTGACCTGTAATCGGACATAGTGAGGTAAACTCAGGACAATTGAATTTAATAAAGTAATCATTATCGATATGACGGTTATCAAATGATTCAAGAATACTTGGATCATAGTCATATTTATACTTGGTATTTTGATTTCCCAGCAGGGTCAAATCTTTCATTTCATCTGTTCTTGTCATTAAAATCTCCCTTTTAATTCCATTTTATTATCAAATATCAGTGTAATTGTGACAAAGGCTGTCCGCTTTGCCACTTGAATCGGTTATAGTGCTCTCCCCAAATCAGCGCAAGCAATTAAGCTGCGCTTTATTCATTTAAATCTCCATTTTAAACGCCACGTTTATTGTCATAAAGTAATGTATGCAGTTGTGGCAAAACTCGCACACTTTTCCATTCTGAATCAGCTGCCACTGTTTCCCAAAGCTGACGCAGACGATTAAGCTGTGCTTCTACAATATTTCCAGAAGCATGTGGTTCAGGATTTCCAGCCGATAAATACAAAACATCAGGCTGATAACGTTTTTGAATCATTTTAGCAAATGTTAAATCCTCATCATTAAAGACAGGAATTTTAAAAGTGACTTGGTCTTTATCCAACTGAGACACAATAAAATCAAGTGTTTCAAAATTCACACTCATCTGACTTGATGGTGGTTTTGGACTAAGAGTGACTTGGTCGATGTCTTTTAGCCAAGTCTGCCAACGAGACCCTTGTGTTTCAATCCCCAGTGTCACACCACGCGCTTTTAACTTAGCAACCAATTCCCCCATATTAGCTCCTAAAAGGCAGGGATTACCACCTGACAAAGTTACATAGTCATAAGCTCCCAACTTATCTAGCTCTGCAATAATTTCATCAGCGGTCATACGTTTTGGCTTTTCTGAACCATCCCAAGTAAAGGCTGAGTCACACCAAGCACAGTGATAATCACAACCAGCCGTTCTGACAAACATGGTCTTTTGGCCAATCGCTCGTCCTTCTCCTTGAAAAGTTGGTCCGAAAATTTCTAGCACAGGAATCATTAGTGGGCGTTTAGTCATCTAAAAGCCACTCCCTTCTGAACTCAGCATATGAACTTGGTGTCTCATACAAACGGACATATTCTACTCTAATTTCACGTTCCTTTGGCAAATGCTTCGCTACTTGCTCAAAAATCCAATAAACCATATTTTCAGCCGTTGTATTCATATAAGGCAAGCTTTCATTAAGGTAACGATGGTCCAAATGCGGCTCCAAATATTCTTTATAAATCTGCTTAATATCTCCAAAATCAACTGCCATTGCGCGATCATCAAGCATGCCAGAAACAGCAATCTGCAAACGATAAGTGTGCCCGTGAAGTGCTTTACATTTACCATCATAATTAAACAAATGATGAGCAGCATCAAAAGTAAATTCTTTTGAAACCATAACACGACGATGACAATAAACTAAAGACTCACCTGTTGGTTTTTTTAGTTCTTTTGGTACTGAAAACATTATTTCCCTCTTCTAGCTAAATATTTTTCCAGACCAGCTTGACGAAGTTTACAAGCAGGACACTCTCCACAACCGCTGCCTTTAATGCCATTATAGCAAGTCAAAGTATTTTCACGAACATAATCAAATTTTCCAAGTTGATCAGCCAACTCCCAAGTTTCTGACTTATCAAGCCACATCAATGGTGTATGAATCACAAAATTGTAATCCATAGCAAGATTTAAAGTGACATTTAGTGATTTGACAAAAGCGTCCCGACAATCAGGATATCCTGAGAAGTCTGTTTCACACACCCCAGTAATAATATCTGTAATACCAAGACGTTTTGCTAGCACCGCAGCAAATGATAAGAACAAATGATTGCGCCCATCAACAAAAGTATTTGGCAAATCATCATCAGGATTTTCAATCTCAATATCACGTGTCAATGCATTTTCAGTTAATTGCCCTAGCAATGACATATCAAGCAAGTGATTTTTAACACCTTGCTCAGCAGCAATATGTTTGGCAACTTCGATTTCAAGACTGTGACGTTGACCATAATTAAAAGTCACTGTTTCGACATGTTCATAATGCTCTAAAGCCCAAAATAGGCAAGTTGTGGAATCTTGTCCGCCACTAAAGACGACAAGTGCTGATTGACGTTTCATTTCAATATCTCTTTTCTAAGATATCTGGGCAAAGAAAAAGCCCCTATGGGAATCCACAGGGGCGCTAATTTCAGTCATTAGGCTGGTTTTTTTTAGCGATGGCTTTTCCCAAACATCGTTATTATTACTTAATAATCATATCATCTTTATGAAAGATATTCAATGGCTAATTGTTTTTAGCAAATTGACTATTATATAAATCGTAATAAAAACCTTTAGCGGCTAGAAGGCTTTCATGGTTTCCTTGCTCAACAATCTGACCATTGTTAAGCACCAAGATTTTATCAGCATCTTGAATGGTTGACAAGCGGTGCGCGATCACAAAGCTTGTGCGACCTTCCATCAATTTCTCCATAGCCTTTTGAATCAAGAGTTCTAGACGTGTATCAACGGATGAAGTTGCTTCATCCAAAATCAAGATCTTAGGATCAGCTAACAAAGCACGTGCAATGGTCAAGAGTTGTTTTTGACCAAGTGAGACATTACTTGATTCTTGGTTCATTTCCATGTTGTAGCCGCCTGGAAGAGTGCGGATAAAGTGATCAACATTAGCAGCTTTTGCTGCTGCCACAATTTCCTCATCTGTCGCATCCAAATTCCCAAAACGAAGGTTTTCTTTGATACTTGCTTCATAAAGCCAAGCATCTTGTAAGACCATTCCAAATTGTTTGCGATAATCTTGGCGTGACAAATTACGAATATCGTGACCATCGACCTTAATGCAACCAGCCGTTACATCGTAAAATCGCATCAACAGATTAATCAGCGTTGTCTTACCAGCACCGGTTGGTCCAACAATGGCAACCATTTCACCAGGTTTAACCTCTAAGTTAAAGTTACGAATCAATGGTTTATCAGCAACATATTGGAAGGATACATTTTCAAAGGTTACTTGACCAGACAAGTCATGTTCTAGTTTTTCAGTTACTTGTGCTGCTTCTTCTGGCTCATCAAGAACTTCAAAAATACGATCAAGTGATGATTTAGCACTTTGAAGCACACTAGACAATTGAGTAATGGTTTGAACCGGTTGACTCACTTGCCATACGTATTGAACAAAAGCTTGCATATTACCAACAGTCAGTTGACCTGAAAGAACTTGTAAAGCACCCAAAACCGCAATAATCAAGTAAGCCATATCCGAAATCGCACTTAAAACTGGCATCATAATCCCGGAAATGAAACTAGCTTTAAAACCAACCTCTTGTAAATTCTGAGTGATGTGACGGAATTCTTCACTTGAAATTTCTTCACGTCCATAAAGTTTAATGACGTTAAATCCTGTCAAATTTTCCTGAACAAAACCATTCATACCACCAAGCGCATCTGCTTGTTTTTTGAAATATGGCTGTGATTTACCAAGAATAAATTTGGCACTAAAATAGGTCAATGGAATAATCGCAATCACGACCAAAGCAAGTCGCCAGTTAAGATAAAGCACCATGCAAATAACCAAAGTAATGGTCGTAAATGCTTCGATGATACGAAGGAAACTTTGTTGAAGAGCATTTGATACTGTTTCCACATCTGACGTAAAACGTCCCAAAACATTACCAAATTGCTGACTGTCAAAGTAAGAAACTGGAATCTTATTAATTTTTTCGCTTAAATCACGACGCAAATCATGAATGGTCTTTTGCACCGCTTTGGTAATGAAAAAGTTTGAACCATAACTACTTAGCTCATACCCCATACCTCGGACAAAGTAGAGCACTAAAATAATGGCAATGTAAGAAATATTAATGTGTGCTCCAGCCACACCGTGAGCCATATTCAAAAGATTCGACGTCAATTCAGTGATAGCAAGACCAAGCACAAATGGTTCAAGTACACTCATGACACTGCTAAAGATTTTTAGAAAAATAGCTAAGAAAAGCGCACCTTTATATTGTCGGAGATAATCCCATAAACGTAGAAAAATATTTCGTTTTGACATTCTTATTCTCCTTTCATTTCTTCTGCTTTATTCAGTTGTGAGTTGGCAATTTCACGATAGATGTCATTTGTTTGCATCAATTCATCGTGTGTACCACGCCCAACAATTTCACCTTTATCAAGCACAATGATTTGATCGGCATCCATGATAGTTCCCACACGTTGCGCCACAATCAAAACGGTTGCTTCTTGCGTCACTTCTTTCAATCGAGCACGCAGTTGAGCATCTGTCTTATAATCAAGCGCTGAGAAAGAATCATCAAAAATGTAGATATCAGGTTTCTTAACCACCGCACGCGCAATTGAGAGACGTTGTTTTTGACCACCTGACAAATTGCTTCCACCTTCTGCCAAATGTGTTTGATAACGGTCATCACGACTTTCGATAAATTCTTTAGCTTGCGCGATATCAGCTGCCGCTTGCAATTCTTCACTTGTCGCATCAGACTTACCATACTTCAAGTTTTCTTCGATGGTTCCGGTAAATAGCAGAGCTTTTTGCGGAATAAAACCAATCTTTTGACGAAGAGCTTTTAGTTGATAATCTCGAACATCAACGCCATCAACCAAAATCTTACCAAGCGTCACGTCATAAAAACGTGGAATTAAGTTTACGAGTGATGACTTACCAGAACCCGTAGAGCCGATAAAGGCAATGGTTTCACCAGGTTTTGCTTTGAAGGAAATGTCTTTTAAGACAGGGCTTTCCGTCTCACCTGGATAAGCAAAAGTTACCTTATCAAATTCCAGATAACCTTTTGTAGCCGTCTCAGTCACACCATCCTCATTTGGGTCGATGGAAATTGGCATCGCCATAACTTCCGAAATACGTTCACTTGAAACCACCATACGAGGATACATGGTAAAGAAATTGGCAAACAAAAGAAATGAGAATAAGGCGTGGAAACTATATTCAATAAAGGCTACCAAATTACCGATTTGTAACTCACCATGTGCAAGTGGATTAAGGGCGAACCAGACAATAGCCACAATCATTGAGATAATGATTAGAACAAAGAGTGGTTCAGTCAAACCAGTTAAAATAAACAAGCGGCTTGATAAGTCTTTATATTCATCATTTTTACTACCAAAACGTTTTTCTTGAAAATCTTCTCTCGCAAAGGCACGAATGACACGTAGACCAGTTAAATTTTCACGAACATATTGGTTGATTTTATCAAGAGTTGATTGTTGCTTTTCTGATAAAGGACGCGTACGAGTTGCCACATAGTAAACAACCAGAACCAAAAATGGAATAGCAACTGCTACAATCCAAGCAAGTGATGGACTGGTTACTAAAATCATTACCACACTAGAAATCATCATCAAAGGTGTAATGACTCCCATACGTAACGTCTGCTCAGCAAACTGCATCAAGATAAAAGCATCACTGGTCATCCGTGTTACCAAGGAAGACACACCGATTTGTTCATATTCTTGATGTGAATATTGCTGTAACTTATCATACATATCGTTTCGCATATCCTTAATCATGTTTGTGGTAATTTTTCCTGCTGCATAAGCAAGAATCACACGTCCAATCATCCCCAAGATGATGACAACCAGCATAACCAGTGCCCAGAAATAAACCTTATCCTTATTTCCAACTGTAACCCCTTGGTCAATCATTCGAGCAAGAGCCGTTGGTAAGCCTAAGTTAACCACTACAAAGGTAAGCGCCCCAATAACATCGAGCACTAGCCATTTGGGGTATCTTTTCAAATAAGTCCAAATGAGTTTCATAGTCTTCCTTTCTAATGTTTATATGAAAGAAGTGACCTTGCTTATTCTGCTAAGTCACTTAGGTATTCATATCTTTCGTATTTTTCAAGTAAGTTTTCATTGGCTTCATCCAATGAACGTTGAAGCTCAGCTAGTTTGCCATAATCGCTGGCATTTTCTTGCATCTGAGCTTCGATAGATTCGATGTCTTCTTCAAGCTTGGCGATTTCATCTTCGATGACTTCCCACTCTTGTTTTTCAAAGTAAGACATACGTTTTTTCTTCGTTTTCTCTTTTTCTGTCTTTTGTTGTGCTTCTTTCTTAACTTGAACAACCGCATTTTCTTCAAATGCTTTTTCATCAAGATAATCTGTATAGTTACCGAAGAATTCTCTCACATGACCATTTTCAAAAGCTAAAATTTTATTAGCCACTTTGTCAAGAAAATAACGGTCGTGACTAACAGTGATAACGGGGCCTTGGAAAGTTTGTAAGAAACTTTCAAGAACTGTTAAAGTTGCGATATCAAGGTCATTGGTTGGTTCGTCAAGAAGCAGAACGTTTGGTTTTTCAATCAAAATCTTCAAAAGGTAAAGACGTTTTTTCTCACCACCAGATAATTTTGAAATCAATGTTCCATGAGTCGAACGTGGGAAAAGGAATTGTTCTAACAAATCCGTCACACTTGTTGTTCCGACACTTGTCTTAACTTCATCTGCTACTTCTTGCAAATAATTGATGACACGTTTGTCTTCGTCCATGTCTTTTGGCAACTGTGAAAAGTAACCAATACGAACAGTCTCACCAATTTCAAGTTTTCCGCTTGTTGGTTGCAAATTTCCATTAATCAAATTAAGAAGCGTTGATTTTCCGACACCATTGTCACCAACGATACCAATGCGGTCTTTATTTTGCACCAAAAGGTTAAAGTCAGTCAAAATTTGTTTATCCGGAAAAGCAAAAGACACATTTTCAAAATTGATTACTTTTTTCCCGATACGACTTGTTTCAAAATTAATTTCCAGCTCTGTTGATTGAGTCGTTCCAGACAAATCAGCTTTCAAATCATTGAAACGATTGATACGCGCTTGTTGTTTTGTCGCACGCGCTTGTGGTTGCGTACGCATCCAAGCCAACTCTTGCTTGTAAAGTTGTTTTTTCTTATGAAGGGTTGCCGCATCACGTTCATCTTGTTCTGCACGCAAGCGTACATAATCCTGATAATTTCCTTGGTATTCTGTCAATTGACTATTAGCCAACTCAAAGATACGGGTTGCGACATTATCTAAGAAATAACGGTCGTGGGTGATGAAGAGAACTGTCTTTTTAGAAGTCTTCAAGTAATTCGTCAACCAAGCGATGGTATCAATGTCCAAGTGGTTGGTTGGTTCGTCAAGTAATAACAAGTCAGCATCATTCAACAAAACTTGCGCTAACTGAACACGACGACGAAGCCCACCAGACAAGTCACCAACTTTTTGTGACAAATCTTCTAGACCTAGTTTTGTTAAAACTGTCTTCACTTCGCTCTCGATAGCCCAAGCGTCAAGCGAATCCATTTCTGCCATGACTTTTTCAAGCTTATCTTGATTGGCTTCATCATAATTAGCCATCAAAGTTTCATAAGTCTTAATCAAAGTCATTTCACGCAAATCCGATGACAAAACTGTATCCAAAATCGTTTTGTTATCATCAAACTCAGGTTCTTGCGTCAAATAGGCAATTTTATATCCATTCTTAGCTGAAAATGGCGACACATCACCATCAAAACCAAGACGTCCCGAAATAACATCTAAAAGGGTTGTCTTACCAGTTCCATTAACCCCGATAATCCCAATGCGGTCAAAATCATGAATAATAAAGGAAATATCACGAAATACTGTCTTGTCACCAACGGATTTCGTTAAGTGTTCTACGATAAAATCGCTCATTTACTTTCCTTTCTAATAAATTCAAAAATAGCTTCTTTATCATTGGCAAGCTTACCAAGTACAATATGTTGTTCGATTGCTTTTAGAATTTGACCAAGCTCAGGTCCTGGTTTGAATTGCATTTCTTTAATCAGCATACCACCGTTGACCACAATCTCATGTTTGTCATGAATGGTTAATTCCTTATCCAAGCGCTCAATCGTCGCAAAATCAACTGGTAGACCAAAACCTAAACGAAGGTCTTCTGCTTGTTCGATAAGATTACGACCATAGCAATACATTTCCATCTTATCAAGCTCATTTGTCAAACGGAAACGATAGATTGACACAATCTTTTCAACATCTTTTTGGAATTGACTTGATGTTTTCCAAGCTCGCAAAAAGGCACGAACATCTTTGACATCCAATGCTAATAGCAAAGCTGCCCAAGCTTGTTCTGATGTTTTAAAGTGATAATCGTCTGCCAAATCATCCAAGAATTGTTGCAAATGATCATGAGCATTCTCAAGATGAGGAAGGTATTTTTGAGCTTCACTTGCAATCATGGCTTTAATCCCTTTACGCCAGAAAGGTGCCATCAATAATTTGTCAAATTCAATAAAAGAGCGCTCTACTGAAATTTTTTCAAGTAAGGGCGCATGTGCTGCCATAGCAGCAAAAGTCTCAGGTTCAATATCAAAATCAAGACTAGCTGAAAAACGGAAACCACGCATGATGCGAAGGGCATCTTCATTAAAACGCTCAGCTGGATTTCCAACCGCACGTAACAATTTGGCTTTCAGGTCAGCTAAGCCATTAAATTTATCAATAATCAAACCTGTTTCATCAAGTGCAAAAGCATTTACCGTAAAGTCACGACGTTTTAAATCCTCTTCAAGTGAGCGAACAAAAGATACGCTACTTGGTCTACGATAATCTACATAAACATCTTCCGTACGGAAAGTAGTGATTTCATACTCGCCACCTTCTTCAAGAACAAGCACAGTCCCATGCTCAATCCCAATATCAACGGTACGGTGAAAAATACTTTTTGTTTCTTCTGGGTAAGAACTTGTTGCAATATCTACATCGTGAATTGGGCGATTTAGTAAGACATCTCGAACGCTACCGCCAACGAAGTATGCCTCATAGCCTGCTTCACGAATTTTTTTTAAAATTGGTAAAGCCTCCTGAAATTCAGAAGGCAGATTGTTTAATTTCATAGTAATTTTTCCAAACCATAAACAAGTTTATCTTGTTTCACAACTGCTTTAATTCCAATATTAACGCCACTCATAAATGAAATACGATCATATGAATCATGACGAAGTGTTAACCCTTCACCTTGTGCCCCAAAAATAACTTCTTGGTGAGCAACCAGGCCAGGTAAGCGAACACTGTGGATACGCATACCATCAAAATCAGCACCACGCGCTCCCTTAAGTGTTTCAACTTCATCTGGAGCACCTTGTTTCTTAGCTTGACGCACTTCGCGAATCAATTCAGCTGTTTTCACAGCCGTTCCTGAAGGAGCATCCTTCTTCTTATCATGATGTAATTCAATAATTTCAAGGTCCGGAAAATATTTGGCTGCTTTTGCAGCAAATTCCATGAGTAAAATTGCACCGATAGCGAAGTTAGGGGCAATGAGTCCACCGATTTTCTTGTCTTCAGAAAGAGCAATCAATTCGGCAATTTCATCTTCAGAAAATCCTGTTGTCCCAACAACTGGAGCAAAGCCATTTTCTAAAGCAAAGCGAGTGTTTTCATAAGCAACAGCTGGCATTGTAAAATCAACCCACACATCAGCATCAAAACCAACTAGTTGTGATTTATCAGTGAATACTGGGACGCCATCAACTTCTTTTTCTGTTGCAAATGGATCAAGCAAAGCTGCTAAGGTTAAATCGTCATCTCCCTTAACCATATTAACTGCTGCTGAACCCATTCTCCCTTTAAAACCTGCTACGATAACTTTAATACTCATGTTTTTCTTTTCCTCTCTAGCATTTAGACAATTGGTGTGAAACCAAATGCAACGGCACCTTCCCCTAAATGAGTAGCAATTACGCCATCAAATGATACGATTTCAAGATTCTTCGTTTGACCTCTTTCAGCCAAAGCTTGATAGAAATGTTGAGCTTTTTCTTCTGCGCGAGAATGAATGATGAAAACTTCGTATTCTCCATTTTCAGTCACGTCAGACAAAACATCAACAAGACGTTTGATAGCTTTTTTCTCAGTTCGCACTTTTTCATAAACTTCAATAACACCTTCGTCATTAAAGTAAAGAATTGGTTTGATGCTAAGCAAGTTACCAATCAAAGCTGAACCATTTGACAAACGTCCACCTTTTACCAAGTGATTTAAATCATCAACCATGATAAAGGCACTTGTTCCATCGATTTGCTTTTGCAATTTAGCCAAAATATCATCAAATGAAAGACCATTTTCAGCCCAATTAAGTGTGTTTTTAACCATGCTACCTAATGGTGCTGAAGTGATTTTACTATCTGGAAATGCAATCGTTAATTCAGGATAATCTTCAATTAAGAATTGGATATTCTGCCAAAATCCTGAAATGCCTGATGACAAAAACAATCCTACAACGTGTGTATAGCCTTCAGTTGAAAGCTGTGTCAAAATTTCATCTAATTTTGCTAGACTTGGTTGGCTTGTCTTAGGTAAGGTTGGTGACATAGCCATTTTTCTGTAAAAATCATCAAGGCTCAAGTCTTTACCTTCAACGTAAGAAATACCACCAATCATGATTGGGATATCTAAGACAAAAAGATTTTCTTTTGCCTTAAGGTCATCTGACAAAACTGCGGTTGTATCTGTTATAACTGCTAATTTCATTAACTTCTAAACTCCAATTTAACCCCTGGACGATCGAGGGCAATTTCGGTTACTTCGTATGTTAGGCGTTGCACAATATCAAGTAAAGGCGCTGCCAAATATTCAACTTCGTCCTTAGTGAATTCACTTGGTTCATTGACAATACGATTTTGAATGTGAACCATTTGTGAAACAACACCGCTAATGACAAACTCTTGTTTTACGACCATAAATTGTAAAACAGAAACGATTGTTGTTTGATTATTGTCTGTGTCTTTTTTCACTAATTGAAATGTGACTTCAAAATTAGTCTTCGGTGTACCATTTTCTTTTTCCCATTCAAGATTTCTTGCATCATAATGGTATTGGTTGACAAATTCTTTTTCACGTACTAATTCCATACTTATCTCCTCTTTGTATATCACTTTTCATTATAGCATATTTCAACTCTATTTTGCACGCTTTTCTTTGAACTTTAAAGCAATACTGACAATTCTTTTTTTAACTCAAAAAAGTGTGCTTACCAACTATCATAGATAGTCAAATCGTATTCTGAAATGAGTTGATTTAATTTGCTACCATAAGACGTATCAGTGGCATAAGTTCCCGTTAGTGCTTCTGTCGCATCTTGATAAGAAGCAGTTCTTGATTTATGCACACCAACATACAAATCTTTTTGAAGAAACTGAGCATAATCCTGCAGAGATTCCTCCAGACTACCATAAGAACGAAATTGCGCATCAATGGTGTAAGAATTCCCATTGCCATCATCCTCCCAAGTCTGCATAGTCACCGATTGCCCCTTATAATCCCCTTTGATGCCAAAGAAATTATAATTGGGTGCTTGACTCAGTTTTGACTGACCACTGTTCGATTCTAAAATGGCTTGCGCAATCATGACCGAAGCGTAAAGGTCATTTTGCGCAGCGATTTGACGAGCTGATTCACCAATAGTTTGAACGAAAGATATGGTCGTCGTGTCTTGAGATGATTGACTAGTGTCTGCGGAGGTTGGATTTGCTGCTTCCTGCGAGTGATAGGCGAAGAAAATCAAGGTCAAAAAAGCCAAAAAGGCTAGAAAAGTCATGCCATATAAGACAGAACGAGGGACATTTTTTCGACGTCGTCTTCCACTAACCCTTCTTCTTTTCTTCCTTTTTCTTACCTTTGCCAAATACATTCAGTCCTTTCAAAAAGTCACCTTTCAGTATAACAAATTTTTGATAAAAAAGAGACTCTTAGCCGTTAATGACACAAATTCTTGAAAAGAGCCTTAGACGAAACTCTCTAAGACTCCTTTTTTCTATTTAAATCAAACAAGACTAGCTAAAATAGTGTTAACAATATTATCAACCGTCACACCATTTTCTGCCAAAAGTTCTTTAGCATTGTAACGATCATGGAAGGCTTTCTCTACACCATAATTTTGAATCTTGATGTCTGTATTTCCAAGGTAACTTGCAATCATTTGACCATAGCCACCTTCAAGCACACCATCTTCTAAAGTCACCGCAACTGGGTGTTCAGATTCCAAACTATCAAGTAATTCTTCATCCAATCCTGTGATGAATTTTGGATTAACAAGGGTTGCTGTGATTCCGTGTTTGTCAGCCAATTCTTTAGCCACTTCTTCAGCTAAACCATAGAAATTGCCAAGACCAAAGATAGCAACCTTGCTACCTTTTTGAGTGACTTGGTTCTTGTTAAGAATTGAATAATCTGTCGTATCAGCTACTCCAGTCTCACGAAGTGGACCAACTGGAATACGAATAGCAACTGGGTGTTCATTTTGTTCAACAGCCCAATCAAGCATCGCTAGATGCTCTTCTTTACTTGTTGGCGCCAAGTAAACCACATTTGGAATGTGAGCCAAAAATGGAATATCGAAGAAACCAAGGTGACTTTCATCATTCATGGCACTAACTGACGCTGAGTAAACCAAGGTTGTCACCGGAAGGTTATTAAGCGCAATGTCATGTGACCATTGGTCATAAGTACGTTGCATAAATGGTGCTGCTACGTACCAGATTGGTTTTGCACCATTTTTAGCAAGACCAGCTGCCATAGTCGCTGCTTCTTCTTCAGCGATCCCTACATCAACAAATTGTTTACCAGCCTTTTGACGTTGCTCTTGATTCAACATAAACATCGGAGTTCCTGCATTTACAGCAACAACCGTTGGGTCTTTTTCAATTTTGTCTAAAACAAATTCTGTCGTAATGCTGTTGTAAGTTTCACCTGAAGTTGTGTGACGAAGGTATTCTCCAGTTTCTGGATTGTAAGGTCCTCCAGCATGGAAGGCTTCGCGATTTTCTTCCATAAATGACACGCCGTGACCTTTTTGTGTATGAATATGTAACAAAACTGGGTGATTCGCATCTTTTACTTCTTCAAAAAGAGCAATTAATTGGTCAAGGTCATTTCCTGCTTCAAGATAATGATAATCAAAGCCAAGTGCCTCAAAGAAATTATTAGCAGCTTTGCCATTGTTTTCACGCAAATCACGAAGTGCTGTGTAAATGCCACCTGTTGGATTTGCTGCGATTGATTGGTCATTATCATTAACAATAACAATCGTATTGGTTCCTTCTGTTGCGATTTGGTTCAAGCCTTCATAAGCCATTCCACCTGACAGTGAACCATCACCGATAACAGCAACAACATTGTAAACTTCATCATTTAAATCACGCGCTTTTGCCACACCTGAAGCCAGTGACAAAGAGGTTGAAGTATGCCCAATTGTAAACAAATCATGTTCACTTTCTTTGGGATTTGTATAACCAGACACGTCATCATAGTGAGCTGGGTCAAGAAAGGCTTGCGCACGCCCAGTCAACATTTTATGAACGTATGATTGGTGAGAAACGTCAAAGATAAATTTATCAACCGGTGAATTAAAGACGTAGTGCATAGCAACTGTCATTTCCACCATACCAAAGTTTGGTCCGTTGTGTCCGCCATGCTGACTTGTTTTTTCAAGCAAAGCTTGACGAGCTTCATCAACCACACGTTGCAAGTCCTCACGAGACAATTTTTTTAAATCTTGTGGCGATGCAATTGTTTCAAGTACCATATATTTCTCCTTTTTATTTGACAATCATTTTTAAAAACTTCTCAGCTTTTTCAAGTATCCCTATCATACACCTTGGAGTCCACTCCAAGTCAAGCAAAAAAATGATTTTTAAAAAGAAAAAAAGAGAGATAATCTCTATCTCTCTTGATTAAGGTATTATTTGGTGACTTTGTTCAACTTTCTGATGGATATATTCAACCAATTCAACAGTTAAATCATATCGCATAAATGGTGTAATGAGGTAAATGCCGTTAAAGAATTTTAAAGCATGATCAATTAATTGTTTACTTTCTTCTAAAGCCAATTGTTGGCATTTTTCCTTGTCATCTTTGACAGCTTCTAGTTTTGCTAGAAAGTTATCTGATAGCTGAATGCCGGGTACTTCATTGTGAAGGAAAATAGCATTGTTATAGCTAGTAATTGGCATAATACCAACAAAAAATGGCGTTTCATAATCTCGTGTTAGCTTTGCTAAATTTTCAATAATCTCACTATTAAAAATAGGCTGTGTAATAAAACAATCTGCTCCAGCAGCAATCTTTCTTTCAATCAATCGACCGCAACGTGATAAATTTTTAACATTTGGATTGAAAGCCGCTGCTGCTGTAAAAGTTGTTTCTTTTTTAATGCTTGCGCCACTGTAACCTATTCCCTTGTTAAGTTGCTTAATCAACTCCAATAACTTGAAGCTCGTGGCATCATAGACGCTGGTTGCTCCCGGAAAATCTCCTATTTTAGATGGGTCCCCTGTAATCGCTAGTACCTGATGAAAGCCCAACACATCCATCCCCAAAAGACGTGATTGAAGCCCAATCATATTGTGGTCGCGACAAGATAAGTGTAGTAAAAACGGTGTTGAAATCTCATTTTTCAAAAGCGAGGCAATACTAACATTACAGATACGTGTCTTAGCTAGCGAATTATCTGCCAGCGTAATTGAAGATACCCCAGCCTCATCTAATGCTTTTACCCCTTCAGTAAACTTTTTAATATCAAGTGTTTTTGGTGGATCCAGCTCTGCTATAATAGTTACTTTTCTTTTGACTTTGTCGACGATAGTTTCTGATTGCTTAACCGCCTTAATCAGTTCTGCTTCTTCAACCATCGGTGTAACAAATTTGCGTGAGACTGGTTTCAAGCCTTTTATTGCACGCTTAACTGCTCTGATATGGTCAGGCGTTGTGCCACAACACCCACCAATCAGACGTGCTCCTTCAGCCACAAGCAGCTCTGCGCTTTTCCCAAAATAATCGGCATTTTGACTAAAACCATATTGCCCACTACCATTGTCATCAACAAAGGATAACAAACTGGCATTTGGATAAACCGACAAATACGACTGAGCAAACAGCGGCACTTGCTTGAGCGATTGAATCATATGATATGGTCCCAAATGGCAATTCAATCCAACTACATCTGCCCCGAGCATCACTAGTTTTCCAAAGATTTCAACCAAAGGACGACCATTTTCGGTTATTCCCGCTTCATGAATGGAAATATTGGTAATAATCGGCAAGTCTGTTAAAGGTCTGACTGCCTTTAAAATTTCGATGATTTCTTCTTCATCGTAGTAAGTTTCAAATAAAAGACCATCAATTTCCTTTGTTTCAAGCAAATAACCAACTTGTTCTAAAGTTTCCTTGATAATCTCATCAAGCGATAATTCGCATTGTTTGAGACCACGAAGAGCACCGACTGTTCCCAAAACAAAGGTATCCTCGCCTGCTGCTTGTCTTGCAATTTTGACGCCTGCTTGATTAATTTCTTTAATCTTGTCACCATAGCCGTAACCTTCTAGTCGATGTCTTTTGGCCGCATAGGTATTGGTCTGAATAACATCAGCTCCTGCTTCAATATAAGCCTTGTGAATGGCTAATACTTTTTCAGGATGCGTCAAATTATAAGCTTCGTAACAATTATCAAGACCATTAGCATAAAGAAGAGTTCCCATAGCACCGTCAGCGACTAAAATATCTGTTTTTAAACGTTCTAATAATCGTGACATAGCTCAACCTTCCTTATTTTCCGTATTTTGCACGAACTTCCTTAGTAGCCTCCACTAGCACTTTTAAAGCTGCAATTGTTTCTGGTTCACGACGTGTTTTAAGACCACAGTCAGGGTTAACCCAGAATTGTTCCAATGATAATTGACGAAGTGGACGTTCAATATTTGCAATAACTTCCTCTTTACTTGGCACACGTGGTGAGTGAATATCGTAAACCCCTAGACCAATTCCAAGTGGGTAAACTGCTGTTTCAAATGATTCAATGACATCACCGTGGCTACGACTTGTCTCAATAGAAATAACATCAGCGTCCAAGTCACGAATAGAATCGATGATTTCATTGAACTTAGAGTAACACATGTGAGTGTGAATTTGAGTATCATCTTTGACAGACGATGTTGCGATGCGGAAAGCATGCACAGCGTCATCGAGATAAGCTTTTTGTTTAGCTTTACGAAGTGGCAAACCTTCACGAAGCGCAGCTTCATCCACTTGGATAATAGCAATTCCAGCATCTTCAAGCAATTTGATTTCATCTTTGATAGCAAGACCGATTTGATTGAAAAGGTCTGCGCGTGAGATATCTGAACGTTCAAATGACCAGTTAGTGATGGTAATAGGTCCAGTTAACATTCCTTTCACAGGACGGTCAGTCAAACTTTGCGCATAAACCACTTCTTTGACTGACAAGGGTTGGATGTGTTTCACATCACCGTAAATAATTGGTGGTTTAACTGCACGAGAACCGTATGATTGCACCCAACCAAGTTTAGTTGTGGTAAAACCAGCTAATTTTTGACCGAAAAATTCAACCATGTCCACACGTTCAAATTCACCGTGTACCAAAACATCGATATCTAAGTCTTCTTGAATCTTAATCCAACGAGCGATTTCTGATTTGATAAAATCTTCATATTCAACATCAGAGATATTGCCACGTTTCCAAGCCAGACGAGTACGACGAACTTCTGGTGATTGAGGGAATGACCCAATTGTCGTTGTCGGAAGTGTTGGCAAACCTAGCTTTTCTTGTTGCACCTTGCGGCGAACTTTATAATCCACACGCTCAGTCGGCACATTTTCTAAACTTTCAAGAGTCACATTTCGGAAATCAGCTGCTTGCAAAGCGTCAAAGTCAACCACATGTTGCTTGTAAGCTTCAGATTCTTGACCATCCAAGTATTGACTCAAAAGTTCAAGTTCTTGCAATTTTTCGTCTGCAAATGCAAGACCATTTTTAAGAACAGGATCAAGGTCAGTTTCATTTTTTGTGGTAACTGGCACATGAAGAAGTGAGCAAGATGGTTGAATCACAAGATTGCCAACTTTAGCTTGTAGCTTTTCGAGCAATTCTGATGTTTTTTCAAAATCAGTTGCCCAGATGTTACGACCATCAACAACCCCAGCAAACACTTCTTTATTTTCAAAATAACCAGCTTCAACCGCTTCAAGATTTTCATCAAGGCCATGAACAAAATCAAGACCAAATGCGGCAACCGGAAGTTCTGATAACTCTTTAGCATCAATCAAAGCTTCGAAATATGTTTGGAAGATAATCTTGGCTTGTGGCACTTCTTTGGCAAAATAAGCATAAACGCATTTTGCTGCTTCAAGAAGATCTGCCCCTTCATCCGTTACAAAAATCGGTTCATCAACTTGAATGTATGTTGCACCAGCTTCAACCAATTCTGTAAAGACTTGTTTGTAAAGTGGCAGAAGTTTTTTCACTGCTGAAGTAAAATCGCTAACCTCAGATGACAAGGCGACATAAGTGATTGGCCCAGTAATAACTGGCTTAGCCTTATCACCAACAACTTCTTTAGCTTCAAGGTACAAATCAAGCAAGCGTGTATTTGTCAAATGCGGTTTAACTTTTGACCATTCTGGAACAATGTAGTGATAGTTGGTGTTGAACCATTTTTTCATTGATGAAGCAACATTATCCTTGTTACCACGCGCAATCGCAAAGAACAAATCCAGATTAATCTCTTCCTTGGCAAAACGATTTGGAATCACGCCAAATTGCACAGACAAATCCAAAATATGATCGTAAAGTGAAAAATCACCCACAGGAATAAAACCAAGACCTGCATCAGCTTGTTTTTTCAAAAATGATAAGCGCAATGCTTTCGCTTCTGCTTGCAATTCATCTTGTGAAATATTACCTGCCCAATAAGACTCAATCAATTTTTTCCACTCACGATTTTCACCCAAACGCGGATATCCCAAATTCGAAACCTTAACCATAGTTACCTCCTATAACCGTATTAGTTTAAAACTATACAATCCAAAAATTTTTATAGTTAAGATTTTAAACGATAAACCCTTATTTTTCAATGGTTCTAGCCATTCTATCTTTTTATGCTTTGCTATAGTTTTTAACTATGCAATTAGAATCTGTTATAGTTTAAAACTATAACGAAAACTTTCACACAAAAAAAGAATTCCCGAAGGAATCCTTTTCATTTGTTAGATTAATAAAATTTTGTATTGTAATGACTTTTAATTATTTTGCTTTTTTAAGGGCTCCGAAGAGAAGACCTGCTACGATTGCACCAATGATAACAAAGACAAGGTAAAGAATTGGAGCACTTGTCAATGCGATAACAAAGATACCACCGTGTGGAGCCATCAATTTAATACCGAATGCTCCGACAAGACCACCAGCTACAGCAGAACCAACCATGAAGCTTGGAATTGCACGAGCAGGGTCAGCAGCACCAAATGGGATAGCTCCTTCTGTGATGAATGAAAGACCCATGATGATGTTTGTCAAACCTGAGTTACGTTCTTCTTCAGTGAATTTGTTTTTGAAAAGAAGAGTTGCAACAAATACTGCAAGTGGTGGAACCATACCACCAGCCATAACTGATGCCATAGCCACTGAACCACCTGTCGCTACTGATGCAGCAAGAGTACCTGTACCAAAAACATATGCAGCTTTGTTAAATGGTCCACCCATATCGATAGCCATCATACCACCAAGAATAGCTCCAAGAAGAACTGCTGATGCACCTTGAAGACCTCCAAGGAAGTTGTTCAAACCAGTGTTAATAGCAGCCATTGGAATGTTGACGAACAACATTGCAAAACCTGTCAAGAAGACACCAAGCAATGGATAAAGCAAGATTGATTTGATACCTTCAAGTGAACGTGGCAAACCAGCACAAGCTTTTTTAACAAGGTTAACTAACCATCCAGCAAGGAAACCACCTACAAGAGCTCCAAGGAAACCTGAAGGAGTTCCTTCAAGATTACCCCAAGCAGCACCGCTTGAAGCAATCGCACCAGCCACGAAACCAGCTACAAGACCTGGTTTTTCAGCGATTGAGTAAGCAATGTAACCTGCCAAGATTGGAAGCATGAATCCAAAGGCAGCATTACCAATTGTTTTGAAGTAAGCAGCTGCTTGGTGATATGTACCCAAGTTAGAAAGTTGATCTTTTGGCACACCCAAAATGTTATCAATCAAGAATGCAAGTGCAATCATGATACCACCACCGATAACGAATGGTAACATTTGAGAAACACCACTCATCAAGTGTTTGTAGAATGCAGCACCAAGACTAAGTTTTTCACTTGATTCTTTTTCTTCAGTAGAAGAACCCGCTGCAGCTTTGTAAGTGTCAGCTTTACCATCAAGGATGATGTTAATTAATTCTTCAGTTTTCTTGATACCGTCAGCAACTGGACGAGATACCAATGGTTTACCGTCAAAACGTGCCATTTCCACTGCTTTATCTGCAGCAACAATAACACCTTTAGCACGAGCGATTTCATCAGCTGTCAAACGATTACCGACACCTGATGCACCATTTGTTTCAACACGAACAGTGACACCCATTTCGTCACCTTGTTTGATGAGGGCTTCTTCTGCCATGTAAGTGTGTGCAATACCAGTTGTACATGCTGTTACAGCAACGATAAGTGGTTTGTCATCTGATACTGGAGCTGCTTTAACTTCTTCTTTTGCTTTATTATCTTCTTCTGCAGAGTCAAAAGTTGCGATGACTTCATCAGCTGTTGAGACGTGACGCAATTTATCAGCAAAACCATCTTTCAAAAGGTATTTTGACAATTCAGCAAGAGCAGCCAAGTGAGTATCGTTTGCTCCGTCTGGTGCTGCAATCATGAAGAAAAGGTAAGTTGGTTGACCATCCAATGCTTCATAATCAACACCTGCTTGAGATTTTGCAAAAAGAACTGTTGCTTCTTTAACAGCGGCGTTCTTGCTGTGAGGCATAGCAATACCATCACCCAAACCTGTTGATGTTTGTGCTTCACGGTTCATGATACCTTGTTTAAAAGTATCAAAGTCAGTGACAACTCCGTGTTCAACAAGGCTTGTAATCATTTCATCGATAACAGCTTCTTTTGAAGTTGCTTTCAAATCAAGAATCATGACATCTTTTCTGAGCAAGTCTTGAATTTTCATAGTTTTTCTACCTCTACTTTTTGATATGTTTCTTTAATGAATTCAGCTGTTGCTAAATCATCTGAGAATGTCGTTGCTGTACCACATGCGACACCCCATTTAAGAGCTTCGATTGGGTCACCTGATTTCACGTATTCACCAGTAAATCCTGCAACCATAGAATCTCCAGCACCAACAGAATTTTTAACAGTGCCTTTGATTGGTTTTGCAAAGTAAGCTGCTTCTGGTGTTACTAGCAAAGCACCGTCGCCAGCCATTGAAATAATGACGTTTTTAGCACCTTTTGCAAGAATTTCGCGGGCGTATTTTTCGATGTCTTCAAGACCGTTCAATTCTACACCAAAGATATCTGCTAATTCGTGATTATTTGGTTTTACTAAAAGTGGTTGGTAGTTTAATGAATCTAAAAGTGTTTGACCTTCAAAGTCACAAACTACTTCTGCACCAGCTTTTTTAGCAATTGGAATCAATGTGTTGTAAACTTGGTTACCAAGGCTACTTGGAGCTGAACCTGCAAAAACAACAGTATCTTCACTTGAAAGACCAGCAAGAATTGCTTTTAATTCTTCAAGTTTTTCATCTGAAATTTTTGGACCAGCACCATTGATTTCTGTTTCTTCACCAGCTTTGATTTTAACATTGATACGTGTATCTTCAGAAACTTGAACAAAGTTTGTTTTGATACCTTCTGCAGTCAAGCCATCTTCAACAAAACGTCCAGTAAATCCACCGATAAATCCAGTTGCTGTATTATCGACATCCAAACGTTGCAAGATACGACTAACATTGATACCTTTACCACCAGCGAATTTGTCATCGCTAGTCATGCGGTTAACGCTACCAAGTTCTAAATGATCCAAACGTACGATAAAATCGATTGATGGATTCAGCGTTACTGTGTAAATCATACTTCAATTACCCTCGTATTTTCTTTTATTTTTTTCATCAGTGCTCCGCTAGATTGATTGGTAATAATTGTAGCATTCTCAATCTTATCGACCTTGGCAAAGGATACCCGACCGATTTTTGATGAATCTGTAACGATGTATGACTTTCTAGCATTTTCAATCACAGTCCTTTTGATAACAGCTTCTTCCATATCAGGCGTTGTTAAAAACTCCTCATCAATGCCGTTGATACCTAAAAAAGCCTTATCAAAGTTCAACTGCTTAATTTGCTCATAAGCCACAGCTCCAATGCTAGCATCTGTTGATTTCTTAACATGCCCACCAATAATAATGGTTTGAATGTTTTTATCAACCAACTTAGCCGCATGGTGAATCGAGTTGGTTACAACAGTTAAATTGTCTTGGTTCAAATAGCCTAACAACAATTCATTGGTTGTCCCTGCATCTACAAAAATAACATCATCATTTGAAATCAAGGATGCTGCTTTTCTAGCAACCAGCATTTTTTCTTGAATGTTTTTGATAGATTTTTGTTGATTGGTAAATTCCTCTTGGAGAGAGTGAGGAAGTTCTGCTCCACCGTGTACTCGGTGAAGTTTTCGCTCACTTTCAAGCTCATCTAAATCCCTGCGAACAGTGGACTCAGAGGTATCTAGCAGGCTCACTAAATCATCTAGCCGAACAAACTTATCATGCGAAAGTTTTTCCATGATTAACTGCTTTCGTTTAGACTTTAGAATCCTCGCCACCTCCTTTTGAAATCGTTTACAGTTAGAATTATACTATATTCCCGGTCAATGTCAAGCACTTTCTATCAAATTCTATCATTTTTCTATCAGACCGTCAATTTTCAGAAAAGATTCTCGAGAATTTCAGAAAAAGCCTTGTAAGAAACATTCTTACAAGGCTTTTTGTTTTTATTCGTTGATTAATGATGTTGAGTGAACAACACGGTTATCACGATCAGGGAAGATATACTTGATAGCTTGATTAATCGCTGTTGGTGCTTCACCAAAACCAGTCGCAATCAAATCAACCTTACCTTCATAATCAGCCGCATCACCAATTGCGTAAACACCTGCTTGACTTGTTTCAAACAATGGTGACACCGCAATGCTTGAACGTTTGTAATCAACATTCCAATTTTTAAGGTTTTTATTTGATGTTGAAAATCCAAAACTTACAATCAAAGCGTCAAGTGGCAATTCAACAGTTTCATCAGATTTCACTTTTTGAACAGTTAAGCTCTTAACAAATTGACCATCACCAGAAAGTTCAAATGGCACATAAGGTGTCAAAATGTTAACGTTTGACTCTTTCAAAACTTCTACACTGTGTTCATGAGCACGAAAAGCATCTCGACGGTGCACAATAGTTACACTTTTAGCTAAGCCATCTAAGTGATTCGCCCAGTCAACCGCTGAGTCACCACCACCACAAATGACCACATCTTTACTAGCGAATTGGTCAAGTTTGTGAACATTGTAGAAAAGGTTGTTGTCAGCGTAAGCTTCTTCACCTTCCAAACCAAGTGTACGAGGGGCAAAAGCACCATTACCACACGCAATCACGATGGCACGTGAAAAATGTTGACCTTTATTTGTTTCGATAGTAAAAATATCACCATCTTTTTCAAATGTTTTGACTTCTTCTTTAAGGCAAATAGCTGTGCTATCTTTGAAACGATCTAGTTGCTTGATCAGATTTTCAGTCAAATCAGCTGCTGTAATTCCAGGAAAACCAGCAACGTCATAAATCATTTTTTCTGGATAAAGAACTGCAGGTTGTCCACCAAGTTCAGATAAACTTTCAATGATTTTCACCGAAACGCCACGCAAACCAGCGTAAAAGGCTGCAAACAAACCAACAGGTCCACCACCAATGATAGTAATATCATAGATTTCACGATTTTCTGACATTTATATTTCCAACTCCTTGTATATTTCTTCGATAATCGACGATTTATAGGCAATGTATTTATCAATATCTTTAGGGAATAGCTTCGCCGCTTTTTCTTTTACCTCGCCATAAGCCAAAACAGTCTCAGGATGACTACGTAAATAATCACGAAAAGCAAGATGACGCTTCAGTTCAGGCGAATTTTCAGGACAAACATAAAGATGATGAACTTGAAGATGCTCTTTGCCTGAGTAAGCAAAAGCTTCTCTACCTTCGATCCCTAAATTTCCCTCATGAACATAACCAATCACTGCTAATTTTTGAATCACCTCAGACAAATCTGTGTCTATAGCAATCACCAAATCGATGTCAATAATTGGCTTTGCCGAAAGCCCTTGAACAGAAGTACTTCCCACATGTTCTATTTTAAGAATTAAGTCACCTAGAGCAGCTTTAAGCTCTTTGGCAATCTTCTCAAAATCATCTTTCCAACTTTCCTGATAAGACAGAACAAGGACTTCCTTCGTTCGCATAAAACCTCCCAAAAATAAAGAGACATACAGCCTGCATGTCCTCTATTATATCACATATTCTATTCTTGCGCGTCTCTCTCTTTGAGAATCTTGCGGAAAATAGCCTCTTCTTCTTTTGTAAAAGCATAATCTTCCAACAAATCCGGTCGACGCTCTAAAGTCTTACGAAGACTTTGTTCAATTCGCCATTTGCGAATATTTTCGTGGTGACCACTCATCAAAACATCAGGAACTTTCATACCTCTGAAGTCATAAGGACGAGTGTATTGTGGGAACTCGAGCAAACCAGATGAGAACGAATCATCTTGGTGACTCGCTTCTTTTCCAAGAACATTTGGAATTAGGCGAACCGTTGCATCCACAATCGTCATCGCAGCCAATTCACCACCCGTTAAAACAAAATCCCCGAGTGAGATTTCATCCGTTACCAAAGTCTTGATACGTTCATCATAACCTTCATAGTGGCCACAGATAAAAATCAACTCATCTTCCTGTGCCAATTCTTCAGCATAGCTTTGATCAAAAGTGCGACCCGCTGGATCCAAAAGAATCACACGAGGTTTCTTCGCATCGATTTTATCAATCGTGTCAAAAATAGGCTGTGCACGAAGCAGCATTCCTTGTCCACCACCGTATGGTTCATCATCAACATGACGAGCTTTTTCGGCATTATCACGGAAATTGTGATAGTTAATGTCAAGCAACCCTTTTTCCTTAGCTTTCCCGACAATAGAGTATTCTAAAGGCGCAAACATTTCAGGAAAGAGCGTTAAGATATCAATCTTCATCGTCAAGTCCTTCCAAAATATCCACATCTACACGATTGGCAGCAACATCGACATTTAAAACAACTGGTGGAATGTATGGTAATAGCAAGTCGCGTTTACCTTTACGTTTAACCACCCAAACATCATTTGCGCCAGGTTGAAGAATTTCTTTGACTTGTCCGACTAAAACGCCGTTTTCATAAACATCAAGCCCGATAATTTCATGATAGTAAAATTCACCGTCTTCAAGCTCTGACAAGTTTTCTTCAGCTACTTTCAAAGTGCACCCTTTGTATTTTTCAATATCATTGATATGATACATGCCTTTAAACTTGATAATATCAAAATTCTTTTGTTTACGGTGACTAGCAATCTCAACATCAATCAAGAAATTATCTTTATCATCAAAAACAGCTAATTTTGAACCCTTTTTAAAACGTTCTTCAGCAAAATCAGTTACTGACAACACACGCATCTCACCTTGAAGACCTTGTGTATTGACAATTTTTCCAACATTATAGTAATTCATTTCAACTCCACATAACTTAGTCTTTATCATTTTACCATAAAAACAGTAAAGAAAAAACCAGCTGCCACTCTGCAACTGATCAAGATAGTCCGTACGGGATTCGAACCCGTGTTACCGCCGTGAAAAGGCGGTGTCTTAACCCCTTGACCAACGGACCATATTAACAAAACCTTTGAGGTTTACTGGGGTAGCTGGATTCGAACCAACGCATGAGGGAGTCAAAGTCCCTTGCCTTACCGCTTGGCTATACCCCATAAACAACATAAACTATTCTATCGCAATTTCACTTGTTTGTCAATAGTTTTTTGAAACTTTTTTAAATCTTTTTTCAAGACTTTGAAAAAGTTTCTTGCCGATTTACATCTCCTAAATCAGCACAAGAAATATTCTATCATAAAGACTGCTATTTGAAAACCCCTTTTTTCAATTTTTTTAACTTTTTTTCAAAAAAAAAACTTTTACCCGAAAAATAGTCAAAACAAAACTCTAAAAACAAAAAGAAAAAGGGCAGCTAATTGCTACTCTTCTCCTTTTTCGTCAATAACAAGTCTTACTTTTTTACCTTGAGTTGGTACCGAATAGACAATCGATCTTATCGCTGTAATGGTACGACCTTTTTTACCGATAACACGACCGATGTCCTGTGCATCCAAATCAAGATGATATTCTAAAAACTCAGGTGTATCTTCAATTTTAATGGTAAGATTATCTGGTTGTGAAATCAAAGGTTTCACAATAGCGATAATAAGATTTTCAATGGTATCCATAGGCTTAGTTTACTCTATTATTTTGAGAATTTTGAATCGTGGAATTTTTTCATAACGCCTTCACGTGAAAGGATGTTACGAACTGTATCTGAAGGTTGAGCACCTTTAGACAACCATTCAAGAACACGTTCTTCTTTAAGTGATACTTGGTTTTCTTCGATAAGTGGGTTGTAAGTACCAACTGTTTCGATGAAACGACCGTCACGTGGAGCACGTGAATCAGCTACGTTGATACGGTAGAAAGGTTTTTTCTTAGAACCCATACGAGTTAAACGGATTTTTACTGCCATTAGTATAAAGTCTCTTTTCTATTTTTTTGTTTAGGTTAATAGCTCTGCTACTAACTCACTTAATTTATTATATCATAAAAAGATAAGGTGTCAAGAAAAAAACTTGACACCTTTTAAAATTTTTTCAATTAATCAATTAAGCTCAATCACACCGTAATGAAACTTTTGGTTTGGTCGCACAAATTGCTTAAACCCATAGGTTTCAAATACCTTATCTCTAAAATGAGCTTTAATGATAATTTTCTTTCTTGCCACGCGCTTTGCTTCTCTCAAAAATTCTTCTGAAAAAGCTGTTTCGTTAGCATATTGGCGTAAGCCATCTAAATTTTTAGACTCCGTAATTCTCTCAGAAAACATTGGATCACAGTAAATGACATCAAAAGAATTATCTGGCAATGTTTTTAAATAAGCTAAATTCTCCGCACAAACCGTGTGAATTGAACGCATGGCTTTATTTAAAGCTTCTGAATCAGACTGATAATGCTGTAATCCTTCTGATACAATAAAATGAATGATTGGGTGGCTTTCCACCGCTGTGACAGTGTGGCCCGCATAAGCCATGACAATGCTATCACTTGCTAAGCCCATCGTACTATCAAGAATTTGCAAAGGTTCTTTTCCCAGCAAATCAACTAAAGCATCATGCGAACTCTTAATACGTAACATTGCAGTATCTGGATGAAATACAAGTTCACTACCATCTTGATTTACCAGGCAAAGCTTATTATCATAAACCAGAAGAAGACCTTCTCTTCCCTTTAAAAGCTTTGTTACTGATTGCTTTTGCCGTTTGATGACAGGCAAAGAAAGCTTCTCTCCGATTATTCTTGCTCTTTTTAATAAATCATCATTTTCCCTTAAACTCGTTGTAATTGCAATAGTCATATATCTATTATAACAAAATCAAAGCAAACTTCTGATAAATTGCCCGCCGTAAATCCAGAAGTAACTAAAAGCAACTATTGAAATCGGCTTGCAAAGTAAAATAATGTAAAGGAATCGTTTAAAAGACATCTTAGATAAACCTGTAATCATAACCAAAATGTCTGCTGGCGAGATTGGTGAAGCCATATTCAGCGCAAAAACTGTTTCGTAGGTTGATGAAGCTAACTTTTCCTCATACTTTGCATAAGTTTGCTCATCAATAAAGAGCATGATGAATGGTTTGCCATAGCGGCGAGTTAACAAGAATAGAATGATACTTCCAATTACTATCCCAACATAATTTAGGATAAAGCCTAGAATAGGTCCAAAAGCCATAAACCCTACAACTGTGGTCACTCCCCCAGGAATAATTGGAATAACAACTTGAATGATTTGTAGAAGAAGAAAGGCGAAACTTCCGAGAATAAGATGACCTTTTAGAGCTCTTGTTAAGGCATCAGGATCATTTAAAATATCCAAATTCTTAAACAGATAAACTAAAAATAGAACCGTTAAAACAATTGAAAAAATTCCTAGAAATTTAACCAGTTTTTTTAAAGCACCATACATCATATCACCCTTTATTTTTATTTGTTACTTTAAAACCATTATACAAGGGTTGCTCCTATTAAACAAGAATTCTTATAACTTTCTCACTATTCATAGCGAAGAGCTTCAATCGGATCTAGTTTACTTGCTTTATTAGCCGGCAAAAGTCCAAAAATAACACCAATTATCGCTGAGAAGATAAGACTTCCTAAAGCAATGTTTAATGAGATTGATGGTTTTACATTTGGAATGCTATTCCCAATAAGGCTTGTTAAACCAGAAGCTAGGCAAAGTCCAATTAAACCACCTAAAATTGTCAATACCATTGATTCAATCAAAAATTGTGTCAAAATCTTTTGACGGGTTGCTCCAAGAGCTTTTCGTAAACCAATTTCTCGTGTACGCTCGGTAACAGATACCAACATGATATTCATAACCCCAATACCACCAACAAGAAGAGAAATACCTGCGATAGCACCAATAACTGCTGTCATCATGCTATAAGCAGAGCTGACTTGCGAAATAACTTGTGACATGTCGAAGATTGTAAAACGACCAGTTCTCACCCCTGACAACTGCGTCAAGAGACGAGCCGCTTCTTTTCCGACTTTTGTTGTTTGTTTGACGTCTTCAACATGGACAAATGCCGCTTGAACTTCATCCACATTAAACTCTGCAGCTAATTGAGTATTGGTCATGACAGCATTACCGCCAGATTGCATACCATATTGCTGAGAACCAGCATTTGGATCTTTATAAACACCAACAACTAAATAATTTTTTGAACCAATTGACACATGTTGGTTTAAGGCATTTTCATTGCTACCAAATAATTTAACTGCAAGCTTGGTATCCAGCATGACAATGCGGGAGAATCGACTGTAATCGCCAGTTTCAAAGCTTCGTCCTGCAAGAACTTTGTATTTTTTAACCGTAAAGTAGGTTCTGTTAACTCCTGTTATGTTAACATTTTTTGACTTTTTCTGATTGCCCTCAACTGTTGACGTTGTACCATTGGTTAAATAATAATTTTCAACATCTGGCAGCTCACTGGTAATTTTTTGCAACCATTCTTCTTTAATGGCTGGTCCTTTATCAGCATCTCTAGGATCTTCATCATCAAAAACATCAATATCGTCAGTCTTTTTAGTTGTGTAATAGAGCTGAACATCTTGGCTGTCTGAAGCGAACATATTAGTGACTTGATTAGTCATTCCTTGCCCCAAAGCCATGATAACCACGACTGAAGCTACACCAATAATAACCCCTAAAGTCGTCAGAAACGAACGCATCTTGTGCCCCATAATTGAACTTAGGGCGAATTTCCAATTTTCCATTATAATCCTCCCCTAATCAATTCTGACACTTTCTGTCGTGTCTCGCGTAATCTCACCATCGCGAATAACAATTTTTCGTGTGGCAAAATCAGCAATTTCAGGTTCATGCGTAACCATAACAATTGTTTTTCCTTCACGATTAAGCTCAGTCAATAATTGCATGATTTGGTCACTTGTCTTGGTATCAAGTGCACCGGTTGGCTCATCAGCAAGGATGATTGATGGATTATTCACCAAGGCACGCGCAATAGCCACACGTTGTTTTTGACCACCTGATAACTCTGATGGCAAATGTTTCATGCGTTCGCTGAGCTCAACTTTTTCCAAGAACTGCTTAGCTAATTGACGTCGTTTTGACGAATTTACCCCGGCGTAAACAAGCGGAAGCTCAACATTTTGCAAAGCAGACAATTTTGAAAGAAGGAAAAATTGTTGAAAAACAAATCCGATTTCTTGATTTCTAACTTTGGCTAATTCCTTTTCTTTGAGTTCTTCTACTTGTGTTCCATTTAAACTATAATCACCTGAGGTCGGTCTGTCTAACAAACCAATGATGTTCATTAGAGTTGATTTACCAGAACCAGATGGACCCATAATTGCTACGAATTCACCTTCATAGACTGTCAAATCAATTCCTTTGAGGACATTAAGCTCTTGATCACCATTACGATAGGATTTTACGATATTACTTAGCTGAATTAATGCTTTTTTCTCATCTTTCACTACTTACTCACCTCTTATTTTTCTGTTGTAGCGGCATCTTCAGTAGTGACTTTATCTACTTTCTCACCATTCTTCATTGATTTTTCAGGGTTTGAAATAACTGTTTGTCCGACTTCCAAACCACTTAAAATTTCTTGTTGAGAAGCATCTGCATTACCAACGGCTACTTCAACTTTGCTGATTTTCTTAGTCGCTTTATCGTAAACCCAAACAAATTTCTTGTCACCTTCAGATACAAGAGCATCAACAGGAACTAATTTGTTTTTATTTTCGTTGACAACTTCCACAGAAACTGTAAAGCCTTGTTGAAGATTTGCTGTGTCTCCAGTCAAATCAATCTTGTAATCATATGAAGCTGCACTGTTTGATGAGCCATTTGATTCAGAAGAGGCTGTTTGATTTGGATAATTTGAAATATATGAAATCGTACCTGTCCACTCTTTATCAGGATATACTTTTGATTTGATTTTAACATTTTGACCTGTTTTAATATTTGCTAAATCATACTCTGTCAACGTCCCTTTAACTTGAAGTTGACCTTCAGTAGCAACATGGACAAGAGTTTGACTATTTTTAGATGCTGGATCAATGTCGTTATTTACTTCAACAACTGTACCAGACACATCGCTAGTAATGATTGTTTCATTTAAAGCTTGTTGCGCTTTATTCACTTCTGCTTGTGCATCTGCGTAAGCATCATTCAAGTCTTGTAATTGTTGATTGTAATCTTCTGTTTGTTGAGCAGTTGGTTGCTGCGTAACTGTCTTTTCTTCACCAGTTTCGTCATCAGTCGTTGTTGATGTTGTTGGAAGATTACCATATTTTTTCAGATGGTCAATCTGGCGTCCAACTTTATTAAGACCACGAACGGCTGTGTCATATGTTGCTTGAGCTGTGGTTGAGTCGTATTGAACCAATTGTTGACCAGTTGTAATTTGATCTCCTACAGCAACAGTTGCCTTAGCAGAGCTGCCTTTACTGCTATCAAAATAAACATACTGCTCTTGAAGAGCCTTTACTTGTCCCGTTAAGAGTGTTGTTGATGAAACCGTTCCTTCTGTTACTTTTACAGCTTTATAAGAAACTTCAGCGTTCGCAGCTTTTGCTTTTGATTGTTGCACGAGCATTAAGCCTCCACCTGCAAGAACAAAGAACGCTGCCGCTGCACCAATCATCACCTTAGTTTTTTTTGACATACTTGATTTACTTCTTCTAGACATAATAATCCTCATATTCTTTCTTGTATAGTTGTATCACTCAGATAGAACAATTATACATTTTTGATATTTTACTGTCAAGAATAAACCTGACCACTATCTTTATCAAATATTATAGAATTTTTTTAGCATTGCAATCTTACAAGTTTGTAAGAGAAAAAAGCCTGAGACATTTTGTCTCAGACTTTTCAAATATATATTTAGACTTAAAATTAGATGGCTTGTGTTGTAAATCCTCGACTTTCAAGGACACGAATCATAGCATCTACTGTATCGAGCGCGGTAAAGAGAGGAACACCGTGTTCAATAGCAGAGCTACGAATAATCGCACCATCTTCGTCAAGTGTACGTTTTGTACCAACTGTATTCACAATCGCTTGTACTTTACCTGTACGAACAAGTGCAGGAATGTCATTGTCATCATCCTGACCAATCTTATCAATGATTGTTGAATCAAGTCCATGTTCAGCAAAGAACTTAGCTGTTCCGTGTGTTGCAAAAATGCTGTAGCCAATGTTAGCAAAGCGTTTTGCCAAGCCAAGAGCTTCTTCTTTAGTATCATCAGATACTGTGAAGACAACATTACCAAATGATGGCAAGTGAAGATATGACGCTTCAAAAGCTTTGTAAAGTGCTTTTTCAAGAGTCAAATCAGAACCCATAACTTCACCAGTTGATTTCATTTCAGGGCCTAAAAGACTATCAACCTTAGCAAGTTTTGTGAATGAGAAGACTGGCGCCTTGACATGCACATAATCAGATTCTGGGTAAAGTCCATCTTCATAACCCAGATCAGCAAGACTTTGTCCAAGAATCAATTTAGTTGCAACTTGTGCCATTGGAATGTTAGTTACTTTTGATAAGAAAGGAACTGTACGACTAGCACGAGGGTTAACTTCGATAACATAAACTGTTTCATCTTTGATGACAAATTGAATGTTCATCATACCGTAGCAGTTCAAACCAATTGCCAAACGTTTTGTGTAGTCTGCAATGGTTTCTTGTACTTTCTTAGAAAGTGTCTGTGGTGGATAAACAGCCATTGAGTCACCTGAGTGAACACCAGCGCGTTCGATGTGTTCCATAATACCTGGAATAAGCACATCTTTACCATCTGAAATAGCATCCACTTCACACTCACGACCAACGATATATGAGTCGACAAGAACCGGATGGTCTGGACTGGCTTTAACAGCAGTACGCATGTAAGAACGAAGGTCATCTTCATTTTCTACAATTTCCATCGCACGCCCACCAAGGACATAAGATGGACGAACCAAAACTGGGAAACCAATCTTGTGAGCAGCTTCAACCGCTTCTTCTTCGTTGGTAGCTGTTTGTCCTGGTGGTTGAGGAATATCCAATTCTTTCAAAGCTTGTTCAAAGAGATCACGGTCTTCAGCGCGGTCAAGGTCAGCAACCTGTGTACCAAGAATAGTAACACCAGCTTTAGAAAGTGGCTCAGCCAAGTTGATAGCTGTTTGTCCACCAAATTGAACAATGACACCTTTAGGTTGCTCAAGTTCAATAACGTTCATAACATCTTCAAACGTTAGTGGTTCAAAGTAAAGCTTATCAGAAATTGAGAAGTCAGTTGATACTGTTTCTGGATTTGAGTTCATGATAATAGCTTCATATCCAGCTGCCTGAATAGCTTTTACAGAGTGAACTGTAGCGTAGTCAAATTCAACCCCTTGACCAATACGGATTGGACCAGAACCAAGTACGATAATTGATTCTTTATCTGACTTGATTGATTCATTTTCCCATTCGTATGTTGAATAGAAGTATGGTGTTGCTGATTCAAATTCAGCAGCACATGTATCAACCATCTTGTAAACAGGGATAATTTTGTTTTCTGTACGAATGGCACGAACTTCATCTGCTGTCATGTTCCAAAGTTCTGCAATCTTAAGGTCTGCAAATCCATTACGTTTTGCTTCTTTAAGAACGTCAACATCTCCGACATGACTCGCCAATTCTTGTTCAAGTTCAAAGATGTGGAGCAATTTATCAAGGAAGAAGAGATCAATTTTTGTTAATTTTGATAACTCTTCAATAGTGTATCCACGACGAATTGCTTCAGAAAGGTAGAATAGACGATCGTCTTGAGCACGAACAATCTTATTAACTAATTCATCATCAGTAACATTTGTGAGCTCTGGCATTTCATTATGATGAACACCAATTTCAAGTGAGCGACAAGCTTTAAGAAGTGATTCCTCAATGTTACGACCGATTGCCATAACCTCACCTGTCGCTTTCATTTGTGTCCCTAGGCGACGTTCACCATTTTCAAACTTATCAAATGGGAAACGAGGAATTTTAGCAACCACATAGTCAAGAGCTGGTTCAAACATGGCATATGTTGTACCAGTTACTGGGTTCACCATCTCATCAAGTGTCAAACCAACAGCGATTTTAGCAGCTAGTTTTGCGATTGGGTAACCAGTAGCTTTTGAAGCGAGGGCTGATGAACGTGACACACGTGGATTAACTTCGATAACATAGTATTTGAAACTATTTGGGTCAAGAGCTAGCTGAACGTTACATCCACCTTCAATTTTAAGAGCACGGATGATGCTTAGACTAGCATCACGCAACATTTGGTTTTCAATATCTGAAAGAGTTTGTGTTGGTGCAAATACGATTGAGTCCCCAGTATGGATACCAACTGGGTCAAAGTTTTCCATGTTACAAACAACAAGAGCGTTGTCAGCGGCATCACGCATAACTTCATACTCAATTTCTTTGAAACCAGCAATAGAACGTTCAATCAAACATTGTGTTACTGGCGATAATTTCAAACCATTTTCAGCGATTTCGCGAAGTTCTTCTTCGTTATCACACATACCGCCACCAGTACCTCCAAGAGTGAAGGCTGGACGAACGATAACAGGATAACCGATTGATTCTGCAAATGCAACAGCTTCATCAACAGTATTTACAATTTCAGATTCTGGAATTGGTTGGTTGAGTTCTTCCATCAACTGTTTGAAGAGATCGCGGTCTTCTGCTCGGTCAATAGCTGATAGTTTTGTTCCCAACAACTCAACACCGAGTTCATCAAGAATACCAGCTTTTGACAATTCCATCGCCATGTTAAGACCAGTTTGTCCTCCCAAAGTTGGAAGCAAAGCATCTGGACGTTCTTTGCGAAGGATACGAGTAACAAATTCTGTTGTCAAAGGTTCAATGTAAACCTTATCTGCAATCTCTTTATCAGTCATGATTGTCGCAGGGTTTGAGTTAACTAGAACTACGCTGTAACCTTCTTCTTTGAGGGCTAAACAAGCTTGTGTTCCGGCATAGTCAAATTCTGCTGCCTGACCGATAATAATCGGACCAGAACCAATCACCATAATTTTTTTAATATCTGTACGTTTTGGCATTATTTTCTCCTATTTGTCAACTCTCTGATTGACTTTAAATATGTTAATGACCTTGCTGTCAGTCATTTTGCAATTTACCGACAAGATTTTGATGTCGAATGACTTTTTAACGATTAGCTTTTTCAGCTTGGAATGCATCAATCAATTCGATGAAATCATCAAAGAGATAACTTGCATCATGTGGACCAGGCGCAGCGTCTGGGTGAAATTGCACTGAGAAAGCTGGAAAATCACGGTGACGAACACCTTCTACGGATTTATCATTGATTTCTTCGTGAGTTACCATAAGGCAATCTGGAAGTGTGTCGCGATCAACTGCGTAACCGTGGTTTTGACTTGTAAAATCAATACGACCTGTTGCAATTTCGCGAACGGCATGGTTAAATCCACGGTGACCAAATTTCATTTTATAGGTTTTAGCACCATTCGCAAGGCTAAACAATTGGTGTCCCATGCAGATACCAAAAATTGGAATTTTTCCTTGTACGCCACGAATCATATCTAGAACTTCTGGAACATCTTCTGGGTTACCAGGACCATTTGACAACATCACACCATCTGGATTAAGGTGAAGAATTTCCTCAGCTGAAATGTTGTAAGGAACAACTGTCACATTACATTTACGTTTTGAAAATTCACGTAGAATAGAATGCTTAAGTCCGAAGTCCACCAAAACAATATTCTTTCCAACACCTGGTGCTGGATAGGCTGTTTTAGTTGATACTTGTTCGATGTTATTTGTTGGCAACACTGTAGCTCGCAATTGATCTTGTAAATGCTCAATCGTATCACCAGCATTTGCAAGAGTCGCTTTCATAGTACCATGCTTACGAATGATTTTTGTAAGGGCACGAGTATCAATTCCTGAGATTCCTGGAATATTTTTAGCCTTCAAGAACTCATCCAAAGTCATTTGATTACGCCAGTTATTGGCACGACGGGCGTTTTCAGATACGACAACACCTTTACAAGTTGGTGTAATTGATTCATAGTCATCACGGTTAATCCCATAGTTACCAACAAGTGGGTAAGTAAAAGTCAAAATTTGACCGTTGTAAGATTGGTCTGTGATTGATTCTTGGTAACCTGTCATACCAGTGTTAAAAACAATCTCACCAGTTACATCAAGGTCAGCTCCAAAAGCCTTCCCTTCAAAAATCGTTCCATCTTCTAAAATTAAAAGTCTTTTTGCCATTTTTATTCCTCTCGTTTGCTCTCACGGGAGCACTTTAACGTTTATTAGCAGACACTTCAAAATAATTGTTAAGCTTTACCGTTAAGTACAGCTTCTAGAATTGCCATGCGGACAAACACACCATTTTGCATTTGTCGAGCAATTCTTGATTTTGGTGCTTCTACCAAGCGATCAGCAATCTCAACATCACGATTAACTGGTGCTGGGTGCATGATGATGGCAGAAGGCTTCATTTTATCATATCGGTCATATGTAAGACCGAATGTTTTGTGATAAGTTTCTTTTGAAAAACCACGTTCACTATCATGACGTTCGTGTTGGACTCGCAACATCATCATAACATCAACTTGATCAACAATCTCATCGATAGCCACGTATTTTCCATACACATCGAATTCACTTGAATACCATTGTTCTGGACCCGCAAAATACAACTCTGCTCCTAAACGTTTTAGGATTTGCATGTTAGATTTTGCAACACGTGAATGCGTAATGTCACCAACAATAGCCACTTTTAGATTTTCAAAACTACCAAACTCTTCATAAATCGTCATCAAGTCCAGCAAACACTGACTTGGGTGTTGACCAGAACCATCTCCACCATTAACGATTGCTGTTTGAATTGTTCGGCTATCAATTAATTCTTTGTAGTAATCTTCCATTGAGTGGCGAATCACACAAATATCAATTCCAAGAGAACTCATTGTCAAAATCGTGTCATACAAAGTTTCCCCTTTGTTGACTGAACTTGTTTTAGCATCAAATTCGATAACATCTAAACCAAGTTTTCTTTCTGCGACTTCGAAAGATTTGTGTGTACGTGTTGATGGTTCAAAGAAAAGATTAGCTGCAAAATACTGTCTATCCAAACTAAAGTCGGCTTCATTGTTCTTAAACGCAATTCCGCGTTTAATCAAACCTAGCACTTCTTCATTTGATAATGTTTCCATTGTTACCAAATGCTTTAGTGAAACAACGCCATCTGTAATTGCCATTTTTTTAGTCCTTTTCTGGAAGAATTTGATACAAGATAATACCTAAAAGTGTTGAGAAAGCAACACCTGTGATTTGTAAACCAGCAACTTGCAATGTCAAACCACCGATACCAGACACTAAGATAACACTTGCAATCAAAAGATTTTTCTTATTGTCAAAATCAATTTTATTTTCAACTAAAATTTTAAGACCACTTGATGCGATAACACCAAAGAGGGCAATTGAAATACCACCGATAACTGGTGTTGGAATTGATGAAAGAAGAGCAGAGATTTTTCCGATAAAGCTCATTACTACAGCAATTACCGCTGCTCCAGCAATAACATATACTGAGTAGATTTTGTTAAGAGCCATAACACCGATGTTTTCACCGTACGATGTTACCGGTGGGGCACCAAAGAATCCAGCGATGATTTGTGCTAAACCATCACCTGTAAGCGTACGGTCAAGACCTGGATCTTTAAAGAAATCACGTCCTGTTAAGCTGTTAAGAACCATCACGTGACCAAAGTGTTCAGTCATTGTTACAAATGCGATTGGAGCCATTGTCAAAATAGCACTTGGGTAAAGTTTGAAATGATAGTCAACAAAGAGAATATCAAAACTTGGAACTTGGAACCAAGCTGATTTTGCCACACCTGACAAATCAACAATACTTTGACCAGTTACCGCACCAACTACTAATGCAAAAATGTAACCAACAATCAATCCAAGCAAGATTGGAATAACACCGATAATCTTTTTACCGTACATGTTAAAGAGAATAACCGCAAGAAGAGTTACCATCCCAACTAAAAGGTAAGTAAAATTGTATTCGCCGTCTTTAAGCATTACATCGTTAACAGCTGTTGTCGCAAGGCTAAGTCCGATAACGATGATGATTGGACCAACCACAATTGGTGGCAATACTTTATCAATCCATGCATTTCCGGCAAATTTTACAATCAAGGCAACAATTAAGTAAACCAAACCACCTGCAATAGCCCCTTGCGCTACCGCTGCAATCCCGTCAGTCTTCATTAACATTTGCATAGTCGCAATGTAAGCAAAACTTGAACCCATGTAAGCTGGGATTTTATATTTGGTTACTGTCAAATGTGCTAGAGTACCTAAACCACTTGAAAATAGAGCAATCGCTGGATCAATACCAACTAAGATTGGTACCAAAACTGTTGAGCCAAACATTGCAAACAAATGTTGAAATGATAATCCAAACAGCATTCCTGGTTTTGGCATATCATGCACATCATATCTTACGTTTTCCACTTTTTATCATCCTCCTCAATTCTAATACTGCTTAGCTTGGATCTACAATGCTAACGCGATCTTTACCATCTACTTCGATCACTTCAACAATGATTTCCTCGATAGCACTTGTTGGGATGTTTTTACCAACATAATCAGCACGAATTGGGAGTTCACGGTGTCCACGGTCAACAAGAACAGCAAGACTAACACGAGCTGGACGACCAAGACTTACTAAGTTATCAATAGCCGCACGAATTGTACGTCCTGTATAAAGCACATCGTCAACCAAGATAACATCTTTACCAGTAATATCAACTGGCATATCTGTTGTATCTTCTTCAACTTTCATATCATCACGGAAAGGTTTTGTATCAAGTTCACCAAGCGGAATATCAATACCTTCCAATTGTTTCAAGCGATCTTGAATACGACGAGCAATGAAGACACCACGTGTCTTAATTCCTGCAAGAACAATATTGTCAAGATTTTTATTACGCTCAATAATCTCATAAGTGATACGTGTAATCGCACGTTTCATTGTTACATCATCAACAATTTCTTTTGTTTTCATAAACAAACCTCTCTTAATATACAAAAAATCTCCTCGTTACCAAGGAGATTCCACAAAATATAGGTACAACTATACCAGTTGCACACTTCTTTTACCGTTCTCTCCTTGCCTGCCTCACGGGACAGTATTAAAGGATAATATTTACTCTTATATAATACCAAATCGTTCATCATTTGACAAGAGATTTACGATTTTCAGCCAAAAAAACTCTCGGGATTTTTTGCAAAAACGAATAAAAAAAGCAGGATTTCCCCAAAGGTTCATCACTGCTGTTTTTATCATATCTTTTAAGCTTTTCCGCTTCGTAATTTTTCAAGTGTTTCTTTAAAAATCGCTGGCACTTCAGCTGTGAAAGTCATTGTTTCACCTGTTTTTGGATGTGTAAAGCCAAGTGTTTGAGCATGCAAGAATTGACCATTACCTTTCAATGTCTTACGTGGTCCGTACAATGGATCTCCTGCAACTGGGTGTCCAATATAAGCCATGTGCACACGGATTTGGTGAGTTCGACCTGTTTCAAGCGTCAATTCAACCAAAGTATAGTTACCAAAGCGTTCTAAAACTTTGAAATGAGTTACAGCTGGTTTTCCTTTAGCCGTAACAGCTTGTTTTTTACGGTCTTTCTCAGAACGTCCAATCGGTGCTTCAATAACACCACGATCATTTGGAATATTACCATGTACGATAGCCACATATTTACGAAGGGATTTTTTATCCTTCAATTCAGCAGCAAGTGCATTGTGGGCAGTATCATTTTTGGCAATCATCAAAAGCCCTGAAGTATCTTTATCGATTCGGTGAACAATCCCTGGTCGAATCACACCGTTGATAGATGACAAATCTTTGATATGATACATCAAAGCATTGACCAAAGTACCTGACGTGTGACCTACAGATGGATGAACAACCATGCCTTGAGGTTTGTAAACCACTGCGACATCTTCATCTTCATAAACAATATCAAGTGGAATATTTTCTGCTTTATATTCAAGCACCTCTTCTTCTGGCACTTCATAAGTCACAACATCGCCAACTTTGACAGCATATTTTGCTTTAACAGCTTTGCCGTTTACCAAAACTGTTCCTTTTTTAATTTCATCATTAGCTTGGCTACGTGACAAGTCTGTTAAGTCTGCTAACGCCTTATCTAAACGAGCGCCAGCTTCTTTAATGATTAATTCCATTTTCCTCCTCTTTCCATAGGGCGATAAATAAAATCACGACCCCAACTGTTAAATACGAATCCGCCACATTAAAAATAGCAAAATTCATAAAATCCAAATGAACCATATCAACAACGTAACCAAGTCGCAAACGGTCAATAAAATTACCGATTCCACCCGAAATAATCAGCAAAAGTCCAAATAAGAACCAAAAATTGCCATTAATATTTTTAATAAAATAATAGCAAGCGGCTCCGACAACAGCAAGTGTAATCACCGTAAAAAACCACTGCTGATTCTGCAAAATAGAGAAAGCTGCACCATAATTACGTAAATAAGTTAAGCTAAAAATACCTGGCACACATTTGCGAATGGCATTTAAAGGAATATGATTGACAATCCATTGCTTGCTTAATTGATCCAACAAAATCAACATCACAGCAGCTAATGGAAAATAAAGTTTTCTATAGTTTTTCATTTGGTCACCTTTGGACTGAATTTTTCAAAATAATCTTTCATGACAGCGATGAATTTCAAAGCACAAGCCGATAAATTTTTATCACGACGCTTGATATAAACCATTTTATTATCTAGCTTATCTTCAAGTGGAATAACAGTAATACCATTAAAACTACGGCTATCTAGGAAACCAGAACCAGTTGCGTAGGCATCTGTACGCTCTAAAATACCATTTAAGGTTGCACGGTCAGTCACATTAAAAACATGTGGACTATCACTGGTATCAACAAAATTCTCAGAATAATAAAGGTACTCGTCTTTTTCTTGGGTGAAACGGACCGTTGGTAGCTCCTTCAAATCCTCCATTACAAGACTTTCCTTTTGTGCCAAAGGATGAGTCTTAGCCAGATAAATATGAGTCTTAAAAGGGATTAACTCGACAAATTCCAAGCCTAATTTTTCCATACGTTGCAAAAGTCCTTTGCGATTTTGATTATTTAAATAAATAATCCCAATCTCACTATCACCTTGAGCCACCTCATCAAAAATTTGAATAGTTGTTGACTCAAAAATACGAAAATCCTTATGCTCTGGATGAGCCTTAGAAAAGGTTGTTATCAAAGGCGGTAAAAAATCGTAATGCTGACTAGCAATAGAAAACTCATCTGAATCAGCCGACGATTGTGAAAATTGTTTCTCAAATGAGTCAAAACTCTTAACAACCTCCAAAGCTTTTTCATAAAAAGTCATTCCGTGACTCGTTAAGACAGCACCTGTCGTTGTACGTGTAAAAATTTGAAAACCTAATTCACCTTCAAGGTCCTTAATAGCTACTGACAAACTCGGCTGACTGACAAAAAGCTTAGAAGCCGCTTCACGAAAGGTCCCACTGTTTGCAATAGCTACAACATAACGTAGTTGTTGTATATTCATTGTCAATCATTCTTTCTAAAAAATCAATCATCTTTATTATAGCAAAATATAGCTAATGGCGCTATATCAGGCCCAAAGTGACTGACTAACCATTTTGTATTTCAAAAAGGGACAAAAAAAGCCTGCGCGAAGCAGACTTTTCTGTTAAATTATTTTGCAATTGGATAAACTGATACTTGACGTTTATCGCGACCTTTACGTTCGAAACGAACAACACCTTCAACTTTAGCGAAAAGTGTATCGTCACCACCGCGACCTACGTTCACACCTGGGTAGATGTGAGTACCGCGTTGACGGTAAAGGATTGATCCACCTGAAACAGTTTGACCGTCAGCTGCTTTAGCACCAAGACGTTTTGCTTCAGAATCACGACCATTTGATGTAGAACCTCCACCTTTTTTGTGGGCGAAAAGTTGCAAGTTAGCAAGATTCATTTTTAACATATGTAGTGTCCTCTTTTCAAATTAGTTTGCAATGACCTTAACTGACACAAATTCTTTCGAATTCTCAGCCAAATTTGTCATTCCTAAAAGAAAGCTTTCAAATAAAAGTTGAACTTTCTCATCTGTCTTCTTAGTCATATGAGAGATATCAATCTTCATATAACCACCATCAATCTCATTGACAGCAAAATCAGCATTGCATTCTGCCAAAACTTCTAACGAATTAACAAAGTTAATCGATAAAGTTGAAACAGCTGCACATACGATATCAAAGCCATATTCACCACTACCAGCGTGACCAGTCAGTTCAACACTTTCTAAGTTGCCTTTGCGGCGAATAAAAGTTGCTTGAATCATGAGAATGCTAAATTATGCGTTGATAGCGTTGATAACAACTTTAGTGTAAGGTTGACGGTGACCTTGTTTACGGTGTGAACCTTTTTTAGGTTTGTATTTGAAAGTAACAACTTTCTTTTGTTTTCCTTGTTTTTCAACAGTACCAACAACAGAAGCTCCTTCAACAACTGGTGTACCAACAACAGTTTTTTCACCACCAACAAGAACAACTTCGTTAAATGTTACTTCTGAACCAGCTTCAACATCAAGTTTTTCAACATAGATAGCTTGACCTACTTCAACTTTAACTTGTTTTCCACCAGTTTTGATGATTGCATATGTGCTCATCGTGCACCTCCTATAAAATTTTGTTGCGGATTTTTCCGCTTGTGAAGACTCGCCTAAATCGTGAACCTCGAGAGTTGCTTATAAACGATTTTCGTGCGGTTGCACAGGATGTGCATTTAGTCAACATTCATATTTTATCATGTTAGGCTAATTAAAGCAAGGAATATGCTAGCTTTTTTTAATGATAGTACGTTTTCATTTTTTATTTTTTGTCAAAGGATACTTTCACTAATCCCAAAACAGCTTTTTTAGTCAATTTTTCGATAGCATCAATATCAATCTGCTTAGTATTTGCCATCATTTGATAGGTCTCACTACCTTCGTGGTAATAATAGGCTGTGATGTGAAAACCATTTTTCTCATAAAAACGCACGCGCTTCAAACGTTGATCAAAATTATCCGCTTTTTCGTCCATAGGCTCAATTGCCAAAACGACTGGACGATTCCCAGCTAAATCTTTAACATCTTGCAAAATAGCTGAGCCGTAACCACGTGAACGAATGTTAGGGTTAACAGCTAAGAAAAACAAATAAACCACAGCTTCATTTTGTAAAATGTAAGCTAAGCCGACAAAATCGTCGCCATCATAATAAGCATAAAAATCTGCTAGGTCACGATAAGCCGTCAGCAACAACGGCAAATACGGTGCACGTTCAACAGCTGGAAAAGCCGATAAGTATAAGTTTTTGACATCATGGGAACTTTTTGAAAAAAGTTTCACCTCTTGACGTTTTAATTCCATTGTAAATTCACCAATTCATTCATTTCTTGATAGGCGGTATCGACTTTTTCTTGCATGCTAGCATCAAGTTTGTCGCGGTATTTACCACCTTTTATAAAGTCTTCTAAAATAAGCGTACGATAATCTGAAAGAACAAAGCCTTCTGACCCTGTCACGCCCTTGCTCCATACCCAAACCATTGTTGGGTGAGCTGCGACAGTTTTAATTTTCGTTTTATGATTTTTCTTTTCAAATGTTACATCCATCAAAAGACCACGTTCTGTCCAAATGTCATCAACCGTTTCTAAACGTTGATTAGAAATAAAATTTCCCATTGAATAGATAATAAATTTCTTTTCGCCGTCTTTTTCGACAGTTTCTGATGGTTCCACAACGTGAGGGTGTCCACCAAAGATAACATCTGCACCCCAATCAATCATCTTGTGATAAAGGATTACTTGCTCTTGAGTTGGTTCGCGTTGGTATTCCACTCCCATTTGTGGCATGACAATTGTTACATCAGCTTTCTTTTCAGCTTCCTGAATTTCAGCTTTCATCTTGTCTTCATTTAAATCAGACATGTGCTTCTCATAATCCTCAGCTGACAAATTAGCTTCTAGTCCATTGTAAGCATAAGAATAACCTAAAATAGCAATTTTAATACCATTAACATTTTTAATTAAAATATCTTCTTTGTCTCGGTCTTTTTTGTAAACGCCAATACTAGGCATTCCTAATTTATCAAAGGTTTTAACGGTGTTAAGTGCACCTGAAAGACCAGAATCAAGGATATGGTTGTGAGCTAAATCGACAACATCATAACCTGTGTCTTTCATAGCATCAGCAATTTCACTCGGTGCATTGAATAAAGGATAGCCAGCTAAAGGATAATCTGGACTAATCGTTCCTTCATAGTCACCAATTGCCAAATCAGCACTTGAAATCCAGTCTTTGGCATACTCAAAGAAAGGTTTAAAATCATAAGTCCCATCAGCCTGCTCAGCACTGCCATAAAGACCATTATGGATAAGAATATCTCCATTTGCCATGACACGCGCTGTTTTGACTTTACTTGACTGAGCTTTTGATTGCTGAGTCTTATCACTTGAACTGGCCTTCTCAAATAGTAAGCCATAAAATGCTGCACCTAATAAGCTTAGCAATATGAATGCCAAGCAAGCCAACGTTGTCTTTTTATAAATTATCCTATCTAACATCCTTAATCACACCTCCATGCGACTATTATATCATTTTATGATTAGGCTTTCAGGATTTAACTGGTAAGAAAAAAACTGCCCTAAAGGCAGTTTCTATCTATTATAGTAAGTCATCGATTAAGTCATCGACTTCATCATGTTCTGCTTGTGGTGTGATTGTTGTCACTTTAATTCCTGCAACAGCACGTTCAACAAGTCCTTCAACGTCCATACGTTTTTCGTATTGTTCAACATTTTTGATTTTTGGATTTGTTTTTGGACGATCTGGCGCAAAGATAGTACAGCAATCTTCAAATGGTTGAATTGAAATATCAAAAGTATCGATTTTTTGTGCAATATCAATGATTTCCAATTTATCCATTGTGACAACTGGACGAATAATTGGCGTTGCAGTTACGGCATTAATGGCACGCATACTTTCAAGCGTTTGACTGGCCACTTGTCCAAGACTTTCACCATTGATGATAACCAAGCCATTACGTTCTTCACGAATGCGATCTGTAATACGCATCATGAAACGACGTGTCAAAGTCATCAAGTAAGCTTCTGGCGCTTTTTCTTTGATTTCTTCTTGGATTTCCGTAAATGGTACTTCGATGAAATCAATGTTACCACCGAATTTTGTCAATTTACGTGTCAAATCTTGAGCTTTCTTAAGAGCACCTGGACTTGTGTATGGTGGACTAGCAAAGTGGACAGCTTCAATATCAACCCCACGTTTAAGAGCAAGGTAACCTGCAACAGGTGAATCAATACCACCTGATAACATCAACATTCCGCGTCCAGCTGTTCCAACAGGAAGTCCTCCAGCACCTTTGATATTTTCATATGAAAGGTAGGCAGCTTCTTCACGAATTTCAACTTTAAGATTGACATCCGGCCCTTTCATTTGCGCTTGAATGTTAGGCAAAACTTCAAAGACAGCTGAACCAAGGTATTGATTCAATTCACGGCTATCCATCTCAAAGTTGTGGTCGCTACGTTTACTTGTGATTTTAAATGTCAAACCTTCATGATAAACGTCAGTCATCACATCTTGAACAGCTTTTTTAATCGTTTCTAGATTTTTTTCAACCTTGTATGATGGTGAAAATGCTTGAATCCCGAAAATTTGTTTTAATGATTCCGCAACGGGAACATAGTCAGTACCATTTAAGAAAATGTGAGCGCGGTCGCGGTCAGCCACAACACGGACATCTGGATAAATTGAAAGAACGTGTTTCATGTTACGTTTCAATTTATTGATGAAACGCATGCGGTTCTTTCCTTTAGTTGATAATTCGCCGTAGCGAACCATAATTTCTGAGTATTGCATAGTTTTCTAAAGAGAAAATCTCTTTATCCTTTCTTATTAATTATCTTACTTTTTTTGTTTTTTCGTAGACTTGTTTGAAAATTGTTAGGAATTGTTCAACTTGTCCCATATCATTGTCATCATCGAGACTAATGCGAACAGCTGACTGCGCTAGTTTTGTAGGGACTCCCATGGCAATCAATGTTCCTGCAGGTTTTCCTGCTTTTGATGAACAAGCTGAGGTTGTTGAAATATAGATTTCATGTTCTTCAAAGGCATGAACCACTACTTCTCCACGAACACCTTTGATACCAAAGGTTAAGATGTTTGGAGCAAAAGTATCATCCTTACCAGAGAAAATAACGATATCTTTGTGCTTAGCTAGTTCGTCATAAATGATTTCTTTCATTTTGGCGATTTTTGGAAGGGCGTAAGCTTCTTTGTCAGTAACCAAGCGCAGAGCTTTCGCTGTCGCAGCAATCCCTGCAACGTTTTCAGTAGTTGAACGAAGGTCACCTTCTTGCCCACCACCAGCTAGCAATGGATTTAATTTTTTGCCTTCTTTTTTATAGATGAAACCGACACCACGCACACTGTGGAATTTATGACCAGAAAAGCTTGCAAAGTCAACACGTTCTGTCAAATAGTCAGTTGCTGGAATTTTACCGATAGCTTGAACAGCATCCACGTGGAATGAAATTCCTGGTTTATCAGATAGTAATTCTGAGATGGCTTTAATTGGTTGGATAGAACCAATTTCATTATTAACTGCCATGATTGAGACTAAAGTTGTATCTGGGCGCAAAAGCTCTGCTAATTTATCAACATCAACAAAACCTTTTTCATCAACTGGCGCGTAAGACACTTCAAAACCATGTTCGCCAAGCCATTTTGCAGATTCTTTGACAGCTGGGTGTTCGATATCTGATACGATGATGTGTTTTCCGTAGCGTTCTTTTTCAAATGCGACACCTTTAAGAACCCAGTTGTCTCCTTCAGTACCACCAGAAGTGAAAATAATTTCATCACTTTTAACGCCAAGCAAGCCAGCGATTTGCTTACGGCTTGCCTCTAGAATACGACTAGCTTTTGTGCCTAGATTGTGCAAACTTGATGGATTTCCATAAATTTTACTTGCCACTTCCTGATAAGTGCGCAAAACTTCAGGATAGGGAATGGTAGTGGCAGAATTATCAAAGTAAATCATTTTTTCTTCCTTCACAAAAAAATCAATACTACCATTATAACACAGTCTCTCATAAGTGTGAAAGCTTTAATCTTAAGTTTTTTAAGCCTATTTTTAAGAAAATGACCTAAAATATTTCTTAAAAGAGTCCTATCTCTTACTGGACATTTAAAATGAAAAAACTATAATAGAATCATACGCGAAAAAGGAGTTAAAAATGTCTCAACATTATTCTAGACGTCAAAAATCATCAAAAAACGATAAGGAACAAGCCCCATCAAAGCACATTAAAAAAGGTTTCTCAGCCTTTCAAAAAACAATTGCTCTTATCGGGTCTATCCTTAGTATTATCGTAGCAAGTATCACTATCACAAACGCCTTAAAAGGCTCATCAAGTCAAAAGCCAACTGATAAATCAACGACAACTGTTGTGATTAAAGAAGGTAACAAAGGCAATAACAGTAAAACTGATACTTCTGCGTCAACAACATATTCAAGTTCTGCTGCTAACAACAGTGTTTACAATAGTGACACTAATAGCAACAATGCAACTTATGACTCTAGCTCAGATTCTACAACTTACAGTTCAAGTGCTGATACAACACAAGACAACACTCAAACAAGTTCTCAAGCGACATCTGATACTACTGCAGGAAGTGCTACTGAAACAAATCAATAAAATCAAAGAGGAATGGGACGATAAAATTCCTTATCATCCCACCTCTTTTTTACTAGGTAAAATAAACTCATGACTTATATTGACACGCTAAATTGGATTCACTCTCACAAAGCTAATGGTCGCCGACCAAGTTTAGAGCGCATGCGCCATCTCCTTAACTTACTTGATAACCCGCAAAATAAATTTCCAGCTGTTCACGTTGTGGGAACTAACGGCAAAGGCTCTACAACTAGTTTTCTCCAACATATCTTAACAGCATCAGGTTATAAAACAGGTACCTTCACATCTCCTTTTATCACGCGCTTTAATGAACGTATCGCTATCGATAGCAAAGAAATTTCTGATAGCGATCTGGTTAAAACAGCACAGGCAATTAAACCTATCGTAGATAGCAATAACTTTCAAGAAAAAGTTGGTAAGGTAACAGAATTTGAACTTGTTACAGCTCTTATGTTCTATTACTTTGCAACTATCAATCCTGTCGACGTCGCCGTTATTGAAGCTGGTATTGGTGGTACTTTTGACTCAACCAATGTCTTTACAGCGAAAGCAGTTATCTGCCCATCAATCAGTATCGACCACCAAGAAACACTGGGGAAAACTCTTACTGAAATTGCTGGTCATAAAGCTGGTGTTTTAAATCCTCACGTTCCTTTTATTTTTGGTCAAATGACACCAGAGGTCCAAAAAGTATTTCATCAAAAAGCTAAGGAGCTCGATTGTCCGACATATGAACTGGATAAAGAGTTCTCAATCAGAGAAAATGGTGAAAACTTTGATTTTTATTATAAAGATATAAACATTGCAAACATTACTTTATCAATGCTTGGTCATCATCAACGAACTAATGCCTCGTTAGCTGCTATGGCTGCTATCATTCTTAAATCGTATTTCAAAAATATTACTAAAACAACTATCAAAAATGGCTTAGAAAATACGGTTTGGGCTGGGCGTTGTGAGTTGATGCGACCAAACCTCATGTTAGATGGTGCACATAACGAAGATTCGATTGCAAAATTAGTCGACGTGCTAAAAAAAGACTTTTCAAATCGCAACATTCATATCCTCTTTGCAGGCTTAGGGCGTAAGCCTTTGACACAAATGCTCGAAGAACTATCCGCATTTGACTTAGCAGTGACCAGTTTTGATTTCTATCAAGCACAAAGCTTGTCAGATTATCCTGAAAAATACACCAAAGTTTCTGACTATAGAGACTGGCTAAAGAGAGTCGAACAAAATCCTGAAGATTTCTTTGTTGTCACCGGTTCACTTTATTTCATCTCAGAAGTTCGTAATTTTTTACTCAATCAATAATCCCACCTGATTTTCAGATGGGATTTCTTTTTGATTAGTTTAGACTTTCAGCAAATTTACGTTTGATAAAGTTAGCTGAATTTTCAAGTTTAGCTTCTTCGTCAGCTGGCAAAGTTAATTTAACTTGTTCGATGATACCTTCTCGTCCAACAATAGCTGGATAGCTAAGGTAAGTATCTAGCGGTTCATAGTAATTAGAAACCGGTAATTCTTCATGGCTATTTGAAACAACTGCAATCGCCAAACGAATAGCTGCACTTGCAATCCCATAGCTTGTGTATTTTTTGCCATAAAAGACCGTATGTCCACCAATCATGGCTTCATGTGCAATTTCCTCAAGAGTCGCTTGGTCTGTAAAGTTAGAAATTGGTTGTCCTTTGACACGAACTTGACTCCAGGCCGTAAATTGTGAATTTCCATGTTCGCCAAGGTTATAACCGTAAACGCTACGCGCATCAACACCAAAACGTTCTGCAACGGCACGTTTCATACGAGCAGTATCTAGCAAAGTACCTGTACCAATAACACGTTCCTTTGGAAGACCTGAGTAGTGTTGATAGAGACTAGTAATGACATCAACTGGATTTGAAATAGCTACAATAATCCCTTTAAATCCAACCTCTTTTAGCTTTTTAGCAACCAAAGGCACTTCTTGTGCTGAAAAAGGTAACTCCGCAAAACGGTCTGCATTTGGATTATCTTGAAGTTTGATATTTCCTAGAGCTGAGATAACCACATCGGCATCTGCTAAAGCTTCATAATCATTAATCACAATATTGGCATGTTGATTTAGATTCGCTGCAGCATCACGGAAATCAACCGCATCTGCGGTAACTTTTTTCTCATTGGTATCAATTAAGACATAATCATCAAAAGCCCCTTGAGCAATCAGTCCATGAGCAACTGTTGAGCCAACATGACCCATTCCAATAATTCCGACCTTACGTGACATAAAACAACCTCCTTATAAAGTTATTAATCATTATAGACCTTTACTTTCGAAAATACGAAAAAAACCTAACATAAAATGTTAGGTTACAATTACTATTTCAAAAGGTCTTGTAAAGGACCAAAAATAATTTTTTCAAGGTCTGCTACATAAACTGACAATGATTGTTGAGCACCAAGATAAGCTTTAAGAACTGGATTTGCTTCGATTTTAGCACCCAATTCTTGCATTTTAGTTTGTTCATCACCAGTCGGCATTTGACCTGATTGCAATTTGGCATAAAGACCTTGTTGGAATTCAGTGAATTCTTTAAACAAAGCTTTTGCTTCTTCGTCAGCATCAATCGCAGCACGGCATTCTTGTGCTTTTTTGTATTCAGGAAGAACACGGATTTCGCGTTCTAGTTCATTTGCTAAATCATAAATATTTGCCATAATTTTTCTCCTCTAAATATGAACTTTATAATCAGTTTTTTCACTAATAACTGTTTTAGCATGTTCCAAATCTTTAACATTTTTAAATGAAATTTGTAAAATCCCATTAATATCTTCGCGGTTTTCTTCATTGACATGAATATTAACCAAAGATGTTCCGCGAAGCAATTCCAAGATTTTCAAAATAACATCTTCTTCATCGGGAACATCGATAAAAAGATCGAAGGCACTTTCCACGCCACCGCGTTTATGGATTTGCATTTCCTTACGCGTTTCTTTGGCGTGGTTAAAATAATTCCAAATCCCATCCCCATCACCTTGTAAAATGAGTTTCTTAATCTCATCGAGTCTATCCTTGAAATCATCGATGCGATTAGCAACAGCTTCTTTATTAGTCAAGAGAATGCTGGTCCACATGCCTGGCTCACTTTCAGCAATACGTGTCATATCACGAAAAGCACCCGCCGCAAAATGATTAGCCATTTCATGCTCTGCTGCATAATCACCTGCCTGCTCCATCAAACTTGCTGCAAGGACATGTGGGAAATGTGAAATTTGACTCGTTACTCGGTCATGCTCTGCCGCGTCAATTTCAATATAACGCGCATGAAGCCCAGTTAAAATTTCCTTGAGTTCATCAATCGTTCCAGTTCTTGTCAACGAAGATGGTGTGAAAATATAATAAGCATTTTCAAATAAGTTCACATCAGCAGCAATCGCCCCTGACTTGTGAGAACCTGCCATAGGGTGTGAGCCGACAAAGCGAACAGCTTTACCAGCCAAGTATTTTTCTCCCGCCTCAACAATCTCACGTTTTGTTGAACCAGCATCTGTAATAATCACTTCCTCTTTCAAATCCATTTCAGAAAGCGTCTTAATAAACTCAATGGTCTGTTTAATCGGAACTGCCAAAATAATCACATCTGCTAGAGGTGCAAATTCTTTAAAATCTGCTGTCGCTTCATCAACAATCCCACGCTCAAGTGCAACATTTCGTGATTTGTCAGAACGATTGTATCCTAAAATTTTGTAATCTGGGTGGTCACGCTTAATTCCTAAGGCAAGAGATCCCCCAATCAAACCTAAACCTGCAACGTAAATCACTTTATTTTCCATAGTTTCTCCATTTCCGGATAACAATACCTTATAGAAAGAAGCTGAGCACTTTTGTCTCAGCTTCTGTCAACTGTTTATGCATTAAAAATGTTTGACATAATCACGATGACGAGCGACAGCTTCTTTTAGTTCTTCGAGATTGTCAGAAGAAAATTTTTCAAGAATCTCATCAGCCACAACCGTTGCCACAACTGCTTCCATAACAACACCTGCTGCTGGAAGAGCCGTTGGATCTGAACGTTCGACAGTTGCTTTATAAGGCTCGTGAGTTTCAATATCAACTGACATCAAAGGTTTATAAAGCGTTGGGATAGGTTTCATGACACCACGCACAACAATTGGTTGACCGTTTGTCATACCACCTTCAAAACCACCAAGATTATTAGTACGGCGTGTGTATCCTTCTTCTTCGTTCCAGAGGATTTCATCCATTACTTGGCTACCTTTAAGGTAGCCATCTTTGAAACCAAGTCCAAACTCAACACCTTTGAAGGCATTAATTGAAACAACGGCACCAGCAATCTTAGCATCAAGTTTCTTATCCCATTGCACATAAGAACCAAGTCCAACAGGAACACCACCAACAACTGTTTCGACAACACCACCAATGGTATCTCCGTCCTTTTTGATTTGGTCAATATAATCTTTGATTTCTTGTTCACGTTCTTGGTTAACAATTGACACTTCTGATTGGCTAGCTAATTCTTTAATTTGTGACACAGTGAGTCCTTCTGGAACATCAACTTCTTTACCGCCAAAGACCACAACGTGGTTAGCAATTTCAATGTCCAACTCAGCCAAAATACGTTTTGCCACAGCACCAACTGCCACACGCATTGTTGTTTCACGCGCAGAAGAACGTTCTAGAGAATTACGCAAATCTTCAAAGCGATATTTCATTCCACCTACAAGGTCCGCATGACCAGGACGTGGATGAGTAATTTTACGTTTTGTTTTAAGAGCATCATCAATATCTTCAACAGCCATAATGTCTAACCATTTTTCGTGGTCTTTATTGATAACGTTAAGAGTAATTGGAGCTCCTGTTGTTTTTCCATGACGCACGCCAGATGTTATTTCAACCTTATCTGACTCAATTTTCATACGTCCGCCACGACCGTAACCGCCTTGGCGACGTTTCAAATCAACATTAATATCTTCGGCAGTTAAAGGAAGTCCCGCAGGGACTCCTTCAATAATAGCCGTTAAACGCGGTCCGTGAGATTCACCAGCTGTCAAATATCTCATATTATTTCTCCAAATACTCTTTCATCTCTTCAAGGGGGATCTGATTGATCGCTGCGCTACCAAGCTCTGGCACAATGACGGTCTTAATCATTTTACCACGAGCTTTTTTGTCATGTACTAAAGCTCCGTAAAGCACCTCAACATCCCATGGTTGGTAGTCTGTTGGCAAACCAAATTTTTGGCACATTTCAAAAATCTCTTTAGTGATACCTTTAGGCATTAAACCTTTTGCTTCGGCAACACGAGAAATTTGTACCATACCAATGGCAACAGCTTCACCATGCATCACTTTACCATAGCCTGCAGTTGCTTCAACGGCATGACCAATGGTGTGACCAAAGTTAAGATAAAGACGAACACCATTATCAAGTTCATCTTCTACAACAACTTTACGTTTTACATTACATGAGCGATAGATAATGCTTTCTGCATGTTTTAAAATGCTTTCAGGCGAACCATCCATAGCAGAAAGTTCGTCCCAAAGTTCAACGTCTTCAATCAAACCATACTTGATAACTTCCCCCATACCTTCAATGAGTTCTCGTTTTCCAAGCGTTTGAAGGGTTTCAGGATCGATTAAAACACCATCTGGTTGCGTAAAGGTTCCAACCATATTTTTAGCAAATGGTGTATTAACACCTGTTTTACCACCAATTGATGAATCCACTTGAGCCGTTAGACTCGTCGGAATTTGCAAGAAATGAATTCCGCGCATATAAGTAGACGCTACGAAACCAGCTAAATCTCCAACGACACCTCCGCCAAGCGCAACGATTCCATCGCTACGTGTCATACCATTTTTAATCAAAAATTCATATGCTTTATTGACTGTTTGAAGATTTTTTGATGCTTCACCTTCTAGAAAATCAAAAACAATCACTTCAAAGCCAGCATTCTCAATGCTAAGCTTAACTTTTTCAGCATACAAACTTCCAACATGGTTATCTGTAATAAGGGCAATTTTTTGAGGTTGCCAAAGTGATTTTACCCAATCACCGGCTTTAGCTAAGACACCTTTTTCAATCACAATATCATAAGGTGTTTGTGGGAGATTAACATTCAATTTCATTAGCGTCACCTATTTTTTATCCTATTTTGTATTGTACTTTTCTTCCAAAGCTGACCAAATCTCAGCCGTTGGCATAGTCTCACCAGTCCAGATTTCAAAAGCTTCTGCTGCTTGGAATAACAACATACCCAAGCCATTAAGCGCTTTGAGACCTTTGCTTCGAGCTAATTTCAAGAATGGTGTTTCAAATGGTTGATAAATTGTATCAGCCACCAAAAGACCTTCAGGAAACTCAAAGTCTTCTGTGATAATCATTGATTTACCATCCATTCCAACACTTGTCGCATTGACAAAAAGTTGTGATTCTAACACTTTTTCTTGAATTGTCTTCAAATCTTCGACTGGATAAACAGTAATAGATACACCAGTTTTATCAGAAAGTTCTTTAGCTTTATCTTGAGTCGCATCCAAGAACTGTGTCTGATTGAAAATGTTAATATGACCAGCACCATTTAATGCTGCTTGTGCAATAAGAGCTGTTGCAGCTCCTCCGCCACCAAGAATAGTCATTGTCTTGCCTTTGACATCAAAATCAGCAAAAGTTGCAAGGCTTCTAAAGAAACCAATACCATCAGTATTGTGGCCAACCAACTTGCCGTCACGATTAATAACGGTATTAACCGCACCAATCAAGGCAGCTGAGTCTGTCAACTCATCCATATAAGGCATAACTTTTTGTTTGTATGGCATTGAAATATTCACACCAAACATGTCATAACGTTTAACATTTTCCAAAGTAACCGCTAGGTCTTCCTCAGGAATATCCCAGGCAACATAAACACCATTTACACCTGTTTTATCAAAAGCGTAATTGTGAATAAATGGTGAAATAGAGTGTTTAATCGGTGTTGCCACGACAGCGGCTAAGCGAGTGTATCCATCAATCTGCATCAAGTACCTCCCTAATACGTTTCATATCGGCAAGAGCAACCTGTCCAGGTGCACTTGCTTGGTCTAGGCTTGCAAATGACCATGATGAGCCGAATACATCAACAGCAAAACGTGAAACACGTCCAAGTTTGCCCATTGACATAGTCGCATACTCTTGTTCAGGATTTAGTGTTTTAAATCCACGAGTGTAGTTCATCAAGTCAATAACATCTTGTTCACTTTGGGGCATAACAGCAACCTTAACTACACGAGGAGCTAGGGCTGTTAATTCAGAAAATGATTCCATCAAGTTTTCAGGAGTCTCTTCAAAATTATGATAAGACAAAACTAGATTTGGAAACTCTAACATTTGTTGAAAGGCTTCTTTATGTGAAAAATATTCAAAATCAATATAGTCTGGGTGGTAAATAGCATTGATATTTTTCAAAAGCTCAACATATTCGTCATCAGATAAGTTAAGATTACCACCTTCTTTATCTGTGCGAATGGTAAAAATAATCTCTCTGCCGGAAAATTTTTCAAAGATAGCTGGCGCAACAGTCATGATATCTTCTTTGGCTAAGTAATCAGCTCGCCATTCAATGATATCCACATCTTCGAATCTCGAAATATCAATCGACTGCGCCTCTTCTAAATCTTTCGGCATAATAGGTACTACTATTTTCATTTCTCAACCTTTATTGTAAATACTTTCAAATAATTACTGCTCATATCTGCCTTGTTAACCGTGAAATCACTTGGCAATTGTTGCAAGCGAATATATTCATGCTTAACAGAAGCAAATCCTTTTTCCAATTGTTTCTTAAACTGTGCCACAGTCAAATTAGCTGCATTTGTAGAAGCAATGATTATTCCATCATCTGACAAGACTTCTAGTGCTTGGCTAATTAAACGGTGATAGTCTTTAGCAACAGAAAATGTTTGTTTTTTGTTACGAGCAAAACTTGGTGGATCGATAACAATCAAATCAAAAGTCAAGTTTTTACGTTTAGCGTATTTGAAATATTCAAAAACGTCCATGACCACAAAATGATGATTTGTCACATCAAGGCCATTGGCTTCAAAATGCGCTTGAGACAGTTCACGAGAACGTTTAGCTAAGTCTACAGAAGTTGTTTCAATCGCACCACCCATAGCTGCTGCAACTGAGAAAGCTGCTGTGTAAGAAAACATGTTTAGAACACGTTTTCCAAGACCTAGTTCATTAATTAAAGCATCACGGACTTCATGTTGATCTAAAAAGATACCTGTCATCAGACCATCATTCATGAAAACACTGTATTTGACACCATTTTCCAAAATGGTAAAGGCTTCAGGTGCTTCTTGACCATAAATGTGAGCTGACTCATAATCAAGTCCTTTAAAACGAATTTTTTCATATCCGCCTTTAACCGCAGGATAAACTTTTTGAAAGGCTTTAACAATGATATCACGATACTGATAAACAAAAGTGTTGTACCAAGAAAATACAACAAAATCAGCATAACGATCTATCGTCACACCACCGAAATTATCGCCATCTTGATTAAACAATCGATAAGCTGTTGTCAAATCAGAGTTTTCAAAGTGTTGACGCTTCTGCTTAGCCTTACTAAACAAGCTTTCAAAATAAGACTCTGTCAAATCAACCTTGCCATTTCCTAAGAACCAACCAATCCCTTTATTTTGACGAGATAGGTAAGCTGTTCCTAAAAACTGACGTGAGTGATTGTAAAGAGCAACTAACTGATTATCTAAATCAAGTTGATGAAAATCTTTTCCATCCAAAAGTTGAATACCACGCTTAATTTTCTTTTCAACGAAAGAATCCACGTATAGTTTGTTCATGAAGCCTATTATATCAAAAATTCAGAATTTTTCCCACTAAATTTTATATTTCACAGGCATAAGAAGCAACTTTTTACGCCTAAACAAGGGGATTCTATTAAAGATTAGAGAAGTAACCTAGATAACAGAGTTATTTTTGCATCTAATACACTAAAAAATAGTGGTCGCTTAACCGAGATTTTGCCTTAAAATGCGCTACAGTTCCTTATACTAAAAATCTTAGCTTTATGATATAATGGGAACTGAGATTTTATCTTTAGGAAAAAAAGAATAAAGGAAGTTCCTACAGTGAAAAAAATGAAACAAATTATCTCTCACGTGGTTAATACACGTTTGGGATTTATTTTGACACTTTTAGTCTTGTATTGGCTAAAAACTATGTGGGCTTATCACGTTGACTTTAGTCTTGGACTAGAGAATCCGTATCAACTTTTATTATCAATTATCAATCCTATTCCTCTCGGATTGCTTCTACTCGGGTTAAGCCTCTATATTAAGAGAACACGTGTTTTTTATATCGTTAGTTGGATTATTTACACAATATTAAATATTCTTCTTATTTCTAACTCGATTTATTTCCGTGAATTTTCGGACTTCATTACTGTAAGTGCTATGCTAGCAAGTAGTAAAGTTTCTGCTGGTCTTGGTGACTCAGCCCTTAACTTACTGCGTGTTTGGGATATTATTTACATTATTGATTATATCGTTCTACTTGCACTATTTGCTACTAAGAAAATAAAAGTTGATAATCGTCCATTTAACAAGCGTGCAAGCTTTGCTATTACGGCCTTATCAACTCTATTCTTTTCAATTAACCTTTTCATGGCCGAAATTGATCGACCTGAATTGTTAACTCGTGGTTTTTCAAATGTTTATGTAGTTCGAGCGCTTGGTTTGCCATCATTTACAGCCTATAGTGCTAACCAAACCTATCAAACAGAAAAAGTTCGTAGCGAAGCCACTGCTTCTGATTTAAAAGAAGCTAAAGAATATGTGTCAGAGCATTACGCAGCACCAAATTCAAAATATTTTGGTATTGCTAAAGGACGAAACGTCATTGTTATTCACTTAGAAAGTTTCCAACAATTTTTGATTGATTACCATTTGCAAGTTGACGGAAAATCATATGAAGTCACTCCGTTCTTAAACTCGCTATATCACTCAAATTCAACACTAGCTTTCTCAAACTTCTTCCACCAAGTTAAAGCAGGTAAAACATCTGATGCTGAAACCTTGATGGAAACGTCATTATTCGGTCTCAGTAGTGGTTCATACCTTGTTAACTACGGTGGAACAAATACTGCTTATGCTGCCCCATCAATCCTTGGACAAACTGATGATTACACAAGTGCTGTTTTCCACGGTAACGTTGGTACCTTCTGGAACCGTAATAATGCCTATAAACAATGGGGTTACAACTACTTCTTTGATTCATCATATTTCACAAAACAAAACAGTGAAAACTCATTCCAATATGGATTGAATGATAAATACATGTTTGCTGACTCAATTAAATACCTTGAGCACATGCAACAACCTTTCTATACTAAGTTTATTACTGTAAGTAACCACTACCCATACACAAGTTTAGCTGGTAATTCTGATGAAGAAGGCTTCCCATTAGCTAAAACCGATGATGAAACAATCAACGGTTACTTCGCAACTGCTAACTACTTAGATTCTGCCGTCAAAGCTTTCTTTGATTATTTGAAAGAATCTGGTTTATATGATAATTCGATTATCGTCCTCTATGGTGACCATTATGGTATCTCAAATTCAAGAAATACCGACTTAGCGCCACTTCTTGGAAAAGACTCTGAAACTTGGACAGGTTATGACAACGCCATGTTACAACGTGTTCCTTACATGATTCACATTCCAGGATTTACCGAAGGACATATCAGCAACACCTTTGGTGGTGAAGTTGACAACTTACCAACGCTTCTACACTTGCTAGGTATCGATACAAGCAACTACGTTCAACTCGGACAAGACTTGCTTTCTAGCGATAATAAACAAATCGTAGCCTTTAGAACATCAGGCGATTATGTGACACCAACTTATACAAGTTATAGCGGTCGCCTCTACTACACTGACTCTGGTCAAGAAATTACAAACCCTGACGAAAACACTCAAGCAGCAACTAAAGCTATTCGCGATGCTGTTGCTAAACAACTTTCTGTCAGCGACGAAGTTCAAACTGGTGACCTACTTCGATTTGATAAGAATGGTCTAAAAGAAGTCGATAGTTCTTCAATTTCTTATACACATTCTCTTAAAACACTTAAATCAATCGAGAAAAAACGCGGTGACGAGTCAACTAGTCTATATAGCGAAAATGGCGACGAATCAACAGTCGATCTCTTCAAAGCACCAAGCTACATGCAACTTCACGAAAGTTCAAATAGCTCAAGCTCTGAATAAGTACTCATAATTAAAAAGTCTTGCTAGGTTTAGCAAGACTTTTTTTGATACCTTCATTTCTAAGTTTGGTAAATATTCATCGAAAGTACGGTGAATAAAGAACAATACTTTCATTGTACAACTAACTCTTAGGGTAGCCATTTGCTTCTCCTATCGCTCTAATTTCAGCACTAATTAAATTTTATACTAAATCTATAAACTATTGAATTAGAGGTATAAAGACAAGAAAAAAGGCTAACCAAAGGTTAGCCTTTTATTAATTCTTATTTACCAAGTTTAGCTTTAGCTGCATCTGCAAGAGCTGTGAAAGCTGCTGCATCGTTAACTGCTAAATCAGCAAGCATTTTACGGTTAACTTCGATTTCAGCCAATTTCAAACCGTGCATCAATTGTGAGTATGACAAACCATTCATACGAGCTGCCGCATTGATACGAGTGATCCAAAGTTTACGGAAATCACGTTTTTTCTGACGACGGTCACGGTATGCATAGTAGTAAGAGTTCATTACTTGTTCTTTTGCAGTACGGAACAAGATATGTTTTGCACCATAGTAACCTTTAGCAAGTTTCAATACACGTTTACGACGTTTGCGTGATACAACGCCACCTTTAACACGAGCCATTTATATTCTCCTCCAAATAATTCTTAATAATATCGAGTAATTGCTTTAGTCTTATTTAAGACCTGAAAGCATTGCTTTAATACGTTTGAAATCTCCTGAGTGCACCATAGCTGCTTTACGAAGATGACGACGTTGTTTTTTAGTTTTACCGTGGAAACGGTGTGAAGTAAATGCGCGGAAGCGTTTCAATCCACCAGAACCTGTACGTTTGAAACGTTTAGCTGATGCGCGGTGAGTTTTTTGTTTTGGCATTTTAGAATTCTCCTCTTAAAATAGTTTAAAATTGACAATTATTTCTTGTCTGGAATTGGAGCAAGTTGCATGAACATTTGACGTCCATCCATTTTAGCTCTTTGCTCAATAATAGCAATATCTTGCGTTCTTTCTGCAAATTCCGCCAATACCTTTGCTCCAATTTCTTTGTGAGTAATCATACGACCTCTAAAGCGAATTGAGACTTTCACTTTGTTTCCTTTTTCAAGGAATTTACGGCCGTTACGAAGTTTAGTCTCGAAGTCACCTTTATCGATAACTGGGCTAAGACGAACTTCTTTAACAGTCACAACGCTTTGTTTTTTACGTTGTTCCTTACGTTTCTTTTGATACTCAAATTTGAACTTTCCGTAGTCCATAATTTTAGCAACAGGTGGCGTAGCTTGTGGCTGAATTAGAACCAAGTCAACATTAGCATCATCAGCAATAGCTTGTGCTTCTGACAATGGTTTAATTCCTAGTTGTTCACCATCAAGACCAACGAGACGAACTTCGCGAACGCGGATTTCATCGTTAATGAATAGATCTTTCTTAGCTATGATCTTCACCTCTTTATTTTTTTAGAGAAAAACGAAACGGACTTGATAAATCAAGCCCGCACACACGTAATATTCCATTCGGAATCTTTGACATGTTGGGCCAGACAACCGTAGTCGCAAGGCGAGAAGTTCTCACTTCTGCTTTTCTCATTGATTATATTCTATCATAGAGACTAGTCCATGTCAATGATTTTTTCCGCTTTTTCTTGAATAAATTTCACAACACCATCAATATCAACACCTGTTGTATCAAACGTGATGGCATCTTCTGCTGCTTTTAATGGTGAAACCTTACGGTGACTATCTTTATAATCACGTTCTGCGATTTCACGTTTAAGTGTTTCAAAATCAGTTTCGATTCCTTTTTCTTTATTTTCTTTGAATCGACGTTCTGCACGTTCTTCAACAGAAGCAATCAAAAAGATTTTAAGTTCAGCATCAGGTAAAACAACTGTACCAATATCACGACCATCCATAATGATGGCACCATTTTTAGCAATACGACGTTGTTGTTCAACAAGTTCTTCGCGAACTTCTGGAATAGCTGCTACCCATGACACGTTATTTGTCACGTCATTTTGACGAATAGCAAGGGTAACATCTTTTTCACCAACAAAAACAGTCTGGCTGCCATCTTCTGCTCGACCAAATGACACTGGGTTATTGGCCAATGCTTTTAAAATTTCTTCTACATTATCTTCTGTTAAATTATTTTGTAACGCTAAATAAGTTGCTGAACGGTACATTGCTCCAGTATCAAGATAAGTATAGCCAAGATTTTTAGCAATAATCTTGGCTACTGTACTCTTACCACTTGAAGCAGGACCATCAATCGCAATTCTAATTGATTTCATGATTCCTTTTCTTCCTAATTAATGTGTACTTCATCTCCAGGATTTGCATACCAGTATCCTGAAGTCATGTGGTCAGGATTAAGTTCATAGAGTTTGTCAACTGAAATTCCTGCACGTGCAGCAATTGATGCCGCACCTTCACCAGACATAACTGTAATGGTATCCCCATTACCTTCACTTGATGATTCAGTTGTGTCACTTGAACTAGCATCTGTAGACGAAGCTTCCGTTGATTCTTGTGAGCTTTCTGAACTTGTCGCTTCAGATGAAGAGACAACACTAGATGAAGCGCCATAAAAATTAGATGTTTCTGACGCTTTATCACCACCACGATTTGAAGTGTAAAAAACAACAAACAAAATCGCAACAACAATAACAAAGAAAACACTCAATAAAGCTGTCAACAAAGGTGTGCTGATAACTGAACCTTTTGTTTTACGGCTAATTCTGATTTCGTTGTCATCGACTACTTTTTCTTCCCATGGTTGTTTTGCCATAATGTCCCCTTGTTAAATATATCAATTCATATTACAATAATAATATGAAAGTATCAATAATTCCTGAAAAATGTATTGCCTGTGGCCTCTGCCAAACATACTCTAATCGATTCGATTACCATGACGATGGCATTGTAAAATTTGCTGATTCTGATTTATTAGAACAAACAGTTCCAGACTCAGACAAAGACACCCTTCTTGCTGTCAAATCTTGTCCAACCAAAGCTCTTACAATTTAGTAGGAGCTTTTTTGTTAGACTTATAAGCTTCAAAATAATCAAGTTTGATAAAATTATCCGTCAATTCAACTGTACCTCGAAAATCAGGATGAACAGCTAGAGCATCTAAGAAATACTTCTTAGGCCATTTGCGCATGTAAAAAATCCTATCCGTTTGATTTTTAATTTTTAAAACTAAACCAGATCTATTGACTTCAATTTTTTCAATCTGTGCAATCGCAACCCTTGATTTTTTAAATGGGTTAAGTGATACAATACGCAGTTTACCATCTTCTTCAATTACGAAATAACGATGGAATCCTAACCCTACCAAAACAATAAAGGCAGCAAATAAAACAAAGAATTGACTCGGTATTTTTGTCCGCTCGAATAATAATGACAAACCGATAAACATTGGAACCATTGCAATTGACCAATAAATAATTGACCAAGATAGTTCTGGTTGCCAATGGTATCGAATCTTTCCAAAGATTTTAATCATTGCGGTCCTCCATTTAGCTAATTCTAACAAATAAGGCTTAGATAAAGCTTAATTATTTTTGAACGATTCCAATAATAACATCCACTGCTTTTTCCATTGTTTGAAGACTGACAAATTCAAAGCGACCGTGCATGTTTTCCCCACCAGCAAATAAGTTTGGTGTTGGAATGCCCATAAATGAAATCTTAGAACCATCTGTTCCACCGCGAATTGGTTCAATAACCGGTTTAATGTCTAAATCTTCCATGACTTCTTTGGCCAATTCAACTGGAGTCATATCTTTTTCAATGACTTTCTTCATGTTGTAATATTGGTCGTTCACTGTGATAAGAACACAGTCTTTACCAAGTTCAGCGTTCATCTTATCAGCGATTTCTTGAACTAATTTTTTACGATTTTCAAATGATTCGTCTTCAAAATCACGGATAATATATGAACTATGTGCTTTTTCAACAGCACCTTCCATACCATGCAAGTGGAAGAACCCTTCATATCCTTCTGTTTTTTCTGGACGATCTGCTTCTGGTAATTGATTGTGGAAATCAATAGCTAATTGCAAAGCATTAATCATTTGGTTTTTAGCAGTACCAGGGTGAACATTACGTCCCATGAAATCAATCTCTAAACTTGCAGCGCTAAATGTTTCGTATTGAAGTTCGCCAAGTGGACCACCATCAACAGTGTAAGCAAAATCAACATTGAAATCATCAACGTCAAATTTATTAGCTCCAACACCAATTTCCTCATCTGGTCCAAAGCCGACACGAATTTCACCGTGTTTAATTTCAGGATGAGCAACCAAGTATTCAATCGCTGTCATGATTTCAGCAATTCCAGATTTATCATCTGAACCAAGAAGAGTTGTACCATCGGTTGTTACCAAAGTTTGTCCAAGGTAATTGTTCAAATTTGGAAACTCTTCTGGTGAAAGTGCATAGCCAGATTGACCAAGTTCAATAGAACCGCCAGCATAATTTTCGATAATTTGTGGGCTGATTCCTTCTGCATTAAAATCGGCTGTATCCATGTGAGCAATAAAACCGATTTTACGTGTTTTAGTTGAATCGTTAGCTGGTAATGTACCAACAAGGTAACCATTTGTTAGATAATGCACGTCTTGCAAACCAACAGACTCCATCTCAGGTTTCAAAACATTCAAAGCAAAATCGACTTGAGTTTGAGTCGATGGCGTTGTTGTACTATCTGGATTACTACGTGTATTAATCTTAACGTAGGTCAAAAAACGATTTAATAAGTTTTCGTAAGACATCTTTCACCTCTATTTTTCTCGTTAACTATTATATCACATAATCGGTTAAAAAAAACAACCCCAAGGGTTGTTTTTTAGGTCAGCTTCACTCAAAAACTAACAGATTTATTGCGAAACGTGATAGTATGCCTTGTTAGCTAAATCGCCTGAATTTATATCAGCTGACGAAATCACACGATCCTTTGAAACATCTGTTGGATCAGATTGACCATTCAAATAATCTGATGAAAAAGCCGTATTAGCTGGGACAATATACAACGTAACATTTGATCTTGCACCAGTCTGAACATCTAGTAGTAGAATACCATTTTGATCGATATCTAAAATGTTAGGGGTCATTCCTTCGGTAGCTAATCCAGTGTTATTAAAGGTTAAAACATTTCCAGATGCATTTTGCCAATTTCCTGCCATCGTAGCATAGTCTGCTTTTAAAATAGCACCTGTATAAATTGGAGCAATCTCTTGTTCAACTTGTGTTGATGAAGCTTCAGTCGATGAAGGCTGACTTTCTAAAGAAACTGACGATGACGAAGCACTACTTTTACTTGAACTTGAAGAAGTTACTTTAGTACTTGTTTTCGTTGCTGTTGAAGATTGTTTGCTATGATTATTGGTATGACTTGTACAAGCTGTCACCATGCAAAGTGACAAGACTAAAGCCAGAACAAGTTTTAAACTCTTTTTCATCGCTATTCCTCCTTTTACCAAGTAAATCGACCTGTGTAATCAATACTTTCATCAAGAGCATGTGAGAGTTTTGGTGAAACACTCGTATACTGCCAAGCAGCTGTATTTGAATAATATGACAAAGATTTAGCTGATTCTTGATCTAAATAGGTATATGCATACAAGTAATGCGCTACCCATAGATTTGATAAACCAAATTTAGCTGTATTTAATTTTCCACCTTTAGTGTCCAACCAGCTTGCCATCGTGTAGTAAACATTGTTACTGTAGCCAAGACGATTCATTTCATCTTTCCACGCTTGGGTATTAGCATTAAGGTCACCGTTTAGCATGCTACGTTCTTCCATGTCATTGACCATTGTCGTTGAGCCTGAAAGTCCCATCGATTGCGCTACACGAACAAAATATTGAGCCTCTGCTCTTGCTTCTGCTGCTGTTCCATAATGAGAATAATGATAAGCTGATACTCTCAAACCAGCTGCTTGCGCATTAGCAATTTGCGCTCTAGCATAAGGATTTGTGTAAGAAGTTCCTTCTGTTAACTTAACAACAACACCCGTAATTCCTTGACTCTTCAAACGTTGATAATCACTAACCGAAATAACACCGTTGTGACTACTGATATCAATGAAATAAGACGGCGCGTGTTGTGCAGGCTCATCAGCATTCAAAGCATATTGCCCTAAGTTAAATCCTGAGGTTGTATTGTCTGTGAAATCAACATAGACGTGAACAGTATAGTTACCTTTGATGTAGCCATGGTTTTTCTCATTAACCATGACAGTCACTACACCATCATACACATCAGAAGTTGTGTACCAGTGAAGGTTGGATTGATTACTTTCCGACCAGACAGCAACACTGACTGATTTAATCTTCTTAGTGTATTCAGATTCAGCAATTCGAACTTTTAAAGTCCCACTATTTGCATCATGATTTTGAACTGACACCGCTGGATCAACAACATACTTATCTGTTGATAAATCAACACCGTTTGTCGATGATAAAGCTTCTAATGAATGACTAACTTGGCTTTGACCATAGATATGAATATTGTAATGGCCAGATTCAAAGTTATGTTCTTTAGGCGAGAAGGTTAAGATATAAGTCCCATCAGATTGTTTAATAGCCTGATACCATTTAATATCATCTTGACCGTTCAAACTTGTCCAAACTGGAATTGTAATACCAGTTACATACACTGGAACATTTGAAACAGTCACCTTAACTTTAACGTCGCTTTCTTTTGTAACTGTCGCTTTAATCTCTGGTTTCGGCACATTAATGCTTGTTGCACTGATACATGTCATTTGACCATTGATAACAGCGTAGGTATGGATAAGATATGTTCCATAATCGCCAGTATATTTTACTGTTAATTGACCATTCGCTGGAACTTGATACCAGATAAGATCATCTTGATCATTCTTAGCTGACCATACCGCATGCATAACTTTTAAATTTGAGCTGACATCACTTGGCATGCTGATGTTAATACCATTCTGACCTAGGCTTGCTTGAACCTTAACATCACCAAATTGGTAATCAGATTCAAAACGTGTTCCAAGCAAAGCTGTTTGACTATTTGTGACACGGCTATTTCCATAAACGTGAACATTGTAAGTGCCAGCTTCAAGGTTATGAGTTGCTTCACTAAAAATAACATAGTATGAGCCATCAGCAGCTTTAGTAGCCTTATACCATTGAATGTCATCTTGACCATTCTTTTCAGTCCACGTTGGTACTTGAATACTATCAATGTAAACCGGAACATCAGTAATTGTGACTTTATAAGTTGTTGGACTTTCTTTAGTAATTTTAGCTTTAGCACTTGGTTTTGGCACGTCGATACTTGTCGCACTGATACATGTCATCTGACCTTTAATCACAGCGTAAGTATGGATAAGATAAGTGCCATAATCACCAGTGTACTTAGCTGTCAGTTGACCATTAGCTGGAACTTTGTACCAAATCAAATCGTCTTGGTCATTTTTGGCTGACCAAACAGCATGGTAAACGGTCATATCTGAGCTAACATCACTTGGCATGCTAATTTGGATACCATTTGATGTCAAAGTTGGTTGAACTTTAACATCACCAAACTGATAATCTCCTTGGAAGCTTGTACCAGTAAGACCTGTTAGCGAATTTGTAACTGCACTTGTCCCATAAACATGGACATTATATTTACCACTTTCTAGGTTGTGCTCAGCGATACTAAAGGTTCTTGTAAAAGTGCCGTCAGCATTTTGAGTAGTACTATACCACTGAATATCATCCTGACCACCTTTTTCTGTCCAAGTTGGTAGTTGAATACTAGTGATGTAAGCTGGAATATCACTGACTGTCACTTTGTAAGTTGTGCCATTGACTTTTGTGATTGTGACCTTAGCACTTGGTTTTGGAACATCAATGGTACGACCATTTAAACCAATCATTTGACCATTGAGATTTTGGTAAGTATGGATATTGTATTTTCCATATGAACCAGTGTATTTGGCTACGACATGTCCATTGCTATCAGCTGTGTACCAAATCAGGTCATCTTGACCATTGACCTCAGACCAAACGGCAAACATGATTTTAGCACCTGCTGGAATGGCCTGGTTGTACTGAATATCAAAACCTTTGTTAGTTAAGGTCGCACTGGTTACTTCTTTTACAACAGCTTTAGAAGCAGCTAATTGATTAATTACCTTTTGACTAGCAGCTTGGACAGCTGATGTTGAGACCTTTGACTCAGCAAGGTTTGACAACGAAGTCTTACTAGAAACATGATCTGTTGTAGCATCAGATGATTGTGACTCTTGTACCGCTGAATTATCAACGTTATTCCCTTCAGAATTTCCTGCTGATTCCTTATTATCTTCAGAAATTGAAGGATTAATCAGACTAGTTTGGTCATCGGCATTTTTTTCAGCTTCTTGACCATCAGCAATTGCTGAATCTTGCTTATCAGCATCGGTTAAATTTTGTGATTCATTTTGAACTTCAGATGATGATAATGAGTTGTTTGTTTCATTATCATCAGAGATAACACTATCACTGTTTAATTGAAGTGAACTAGATTGCTCTACCGATGATTGAACATTCTCAGTTACTGTCGTTGATTGGATGGTTGTGTTTTCGTCAGCGAAAACTTGCCCCGAACTTAAAAAAGCTCCTATAATAATCGGAGATACTAGGCAGCTTCGAAGGATATTCTTTTTCAAATCAATCCCCCTCTTTCTATTCTTTACTCGTATCCATTTTATCATGATTTTGTAAGCCCTTCAAGCACATATGCTTTCGCTAAACAAAAGAAGGCAGCGATTTCAAAATCACTGCCTAAAATATTAATCTGGATAAATGTAAGAAACATTAGAAAAGAAGAACAAATCAAACAAGCAAAGTTCAGCTAAAAAAGTTAATCTATTCAAATTCAAAGAAATCAGAATGCTTTAGGATATAACCTTTTCCTTCTGTTAAATCATACTGAATCATTTTCAAATCTTTAGCAACTTTTTTACCATCACTATCAAGTTTGGATTTATCGACACTTGCTTTATTTAAAACTTCTGTTAATAAAGCGTAATAAGGCGATACTCGTGAATTTGTATGTGCTAATAATTCTGCTGGAAAATCGCTTGAGTTTACTAGTGGGTAATCATCTTTAACGGTATCGTGATTGCTCCAAATAAAGTAATCAGTTAAATACTGACTTTCAGGACTATCTTTAAATGCTGTTTTAGGATAGATTCCAGGTAAATGGTCCCCATAAAAAACAACGGTTATTTTCTTATCAATTCCTTGCAATTGTTGCAAAAATTCAGCGGTACTACTATCTGTATAGCTCAAAAGTCTAGCATAATTTGTTAAACTTTCATTTTCCTCAGCACTCAGTCTATCACTACTTGCAGTAATGTCGCTCAAATCAGTTGGAATCCAGGGACCGTGATTTTGCATTGTCATAACAGAGAAAAATTGATTTTGAGAAGAATCTATTTTGGCTAAAATATTATCATATGTCGATGAGTCACTTGGATAAGCACCTAACAAATTAGCTTCTTCAGCAATATTATCAGACCCTGATGTTGCAATAAATTCATTAAATTTTAACTTCGTATAGACAGAATTACGAGCATAGTGTGTAGCATCAGATAAATGAATTACTATTCTATTTTGAGGATCAAATGCATTACTAATTGATGGAATATAAGTCATATCTGGAATAACCTCAGTATACAAAACTGAAATCATATCATTAAAATTGTACATAGGTAATCCAGTCAGAGTTTGAAATTCCATATTAGCTGTTCCGCCACCATAACCATCGGATTTCATTAAACCAGAAGTTGTTTCTGATTGAATTTGCTTAATCTGTGGTAAAACTGGAGCAGATAAAGTCACACCTGGAACACGTTCTGGATCTGCTAGACTTTCACTTAAAATAAAGATAACTGTTTGATTAGAAATATTTTCTGTTCTCGTTGTATTAATTTCTTTTGCAAGACTCTTATACTTTTCATAAAGATTATCAATTTCCTTTTGACTATATTTTGACGGTTTTTCAATATCTGTAATAGTCATTTGCTTTAGCCATACAAAGCTTAATGATTGAAATCTTGCATTAGCTGACGTTCCAAGCCAATTTACATCATAAAGATTATAAACAGCAGATAAAACCGGAATTTTATCCGGAATTCTGCCGTCTTCTTCGTTAGAAAATACAGTTAAAACTGTTACAAAAGATAATACGATTGTAGCAATTAACGCTAAACGTAGTTTCAGATTTTTATAAATTTTACCTGGCAAGCAGCTTTTTCTAAAATAATACAAGGCAAAAATAACCCAAGCTGTTAACGTTAAAGTGACTAATAAAGTATTATCGTCAACATAGTCTTTAAAAAAAACTATATCTCCAATCCAATTCAAATCAGATAATAAAAGTGGCTCATTACGAGTAGAGAATTTGACCATGTTAACATAACTGATTAATACTCCTATGATAACATTTATAACCGTTGCTAATAAATATCTATTTATTAGTATGTAAATAAATAAGAAGCATATTGCAATAAAAACTATTTGAAAAATAGTTGCACCTGATGCAGTGTAATACCCGTACCAACTTCCTTGATCAGTAATTCCTGCTTGAATTGAATAATTAAAAACAAAAGCCAATAGAAAACTTGTTGATAAAGCTAAAGCTGGCGTCGGCTTATTTTCACAAAGATAGGCAATGCCTTTTACAGCCGAATATGTTATCAAACTGAAAAAAAGATACATTCCAAGAGAATACCAGAACAACTGACCTGCGTAAGGTACTTTTTTTATATCACTTACGGCAAAAAGCTTATTCGATAGAAAACTTTGAACAAACTGATTACTTGTAACAATAAACATCGTTGCAAACTGGCTCAATATGTGAACATAAAATTTTGAAATTTTTTTATACTCAAAATTAAAAAATTTTATGTTCAAGAGTTTTTTCGAATCCATAATCTTAAATACGAAAATAAGAAGCAATAAAATCAAAAAACATGGAATAAAATTCGTATCCCAGAAGCCATGAAATTTAGTCCAGTCAAATTCCTCATTATTAAGATTTAATGTCATTTTAGC